>CAIWTL010000686.1 GCA_903915555.1 uncultured Micrococcales bacterium
AGGAGTCTCACCGAGGGCTCACCGTCCACGATCTCGCCCACGAGGACCTCGTCGGCCATGCCGACGAAAAGCCCGTTCTCGACGACCCCGGGGATGTTGTTGATCTCCTTCTCCAGGCGACCGGGCTCCTGGATCCCCGGGAACCGCGCGTCGACCAGCAGGTTGCCCTGATCGGTGACCACCGGTCCCGCCTTGCGGACGGCCATCCGCAGCTCGGGCTGCGAACCCATCTCGCCGAGTTGCGCCATCACCTGCCGGTAGGCATCAGGGAGCACCTCCACGGGCAGGGGGAAGTGGGAACCGAGGACGTCGCTGAGCTTCGTGGAGTCGACGACGACCACGAATCGGTCCGCGCGCGAGTCGACGAGTTTCTCGCGGGTCTGACAGCCACCGCCGCCCTTGATGAGGTTCCGGTGCGGATCGACCTCATCGGCGCCGTCGATGGCCAGATCCATGCGATCGATCTCATTCAGGGTGACGAGGGGGATGCCGTACTGCTGGGCGAGGATCGTGGCCTGGAAGGAGGTGGGAACGCCTCGGATCCCGACCAACTCCCCCGCCGCGACACGTTCGCCGATCTGCTCGATGAGGATCGCCGCGGTCGACCCCGAGCCGAGCCCCAGCGTCATCCCCGACTCGACCTGGGAAGCGGCCCTGCGAGCGACTTCCTGCTTCATCCTGGTCTGTGCATCCACGGACTGCACCCTAGCCGCAATACTCGGATCCTCCGGCTACTGCGCCACGCAGGGGGTCGGTGGATCGAGGCTTTGCCCTGCGGGTGCTGCGGTGCCTGTCAGTCCGTAGTGTGGTCGGGTGACCTCGACATCGCCCGCCGACACCGCGATCCAGACCGAGGGCGGCATCGTCACCGCCACCGACGTCACCAAGGTCTACGGGTCGGGAGAGACCGCGGTGCGGGCCCTGGACGGTGTCTCTGTCTCGTTCCTGCAGGGGCGCATGACCGCGATCATGGGACCGTCGGGTTCCGGGAAGTCCACCCTGATGCACTGTTGTGCGGGGCTGGACACCGTGACGTCCGGCAGTATCCGGCTCGGCGACGTGGAGTTGGCCGACCTCTCGGACAAGCAACTGACCCTGCTGCGCAGGGACCGGATCGGCTTCATCTTCCAGGCGTTCAATCTCATCCCCACCCTCACCGCCAAGGAGAACATCGAACTCCCCCTGGCTCTCGCCGGCAGGTCGGCGGACAAGGAGTGGCTGGCGCAGGTCGTGGACACCGTCGGTCTGGCCTCGCGGCTGACTCATCGACCGTCGGAACTATCGGGCGGGCAGCAGCAGCGCGTGGCGGTCGCGCGCGCGCTGGCGAGCAAGCCCGACGTGATCTTCGCCGATGAGCCCACCGGCAACCTGGACTCCCGCACCGGTGCCGAGATCCTGCAGTTCATCCGCGGGGCCGTGAAGGACTTCGGTCAGACCGTGATCATGGTGACGCATGATCCGGTCGCGGCGAGCTACGCGGACTCGGTCATGTTCCTCGCCGATGGCCGCATCGTGGATGCCATGCCCGATCCGACGCCCGCGTCCGTCCTCGACCGCATCAAGGCGTTCGAGAAGTAGTCGACCGCATGATCCTCACCCTCGCCCGACGGGGCATGCTCGCGCACAAGCGCAGGCTGGTCGGACTCACCGCCGCCATCGCGCTCGGCGTCGCCTTCCTGACCGGGACTCTCGTGCTCGGGGACACCATGCGCGCCTCCTTCAACGAGGTCTTCGCGACCGCCAACGCGGGTGTCGACGCGGTCGTCCAGGGCAAGACGGTCACCGACGGCCCCCGGGGAAACGAGAAGGCCGCCGTTCCCGCGGACTTCGCCGACGAGCTCGAGGACGTCCCCGGTGTCCGCACCATTCAGCCGACCATCGACGGCCTGGGACAGATCGTCGGCACCGACGACGAACCCATCGGCGGGAACGGCCCCCCGACCCTGGCGGGGAACTGGATCGCCGATCCGGAGTTGAACCCCCAGCGCATCGCGGAGGGACGGGCACCCCGCACCAGAGACGAGATCGTCATCGACGCGGGCTCGGCCGAGACGGGCAAGATCTCGGTGGGTGACAGGGTCGAAGTGCTACTGCCGGAGCCCGAGAAGTTCACGGTCACCGGCCTGACCAAGTACGGCGAGCAGAACTCCCTGGGCGGGACCACCTATGTCGGCATGACCTACGCGGCGGCCGAGAAGTACCTCGCCGAGAAGGGGGAGGTGAGCAGCATCATCCTCCAGGCGGAGGAGGGGGTCACACCGGAGGATCTCGTCGCGCGCGTCGACCCGCTGTTGCCGAGGAAGACCGAGGTGATCACGGGCGAGCAGTTGACCGAGCAGCAGAATCAGGAGATCCAGGGCGGTTTCCTGAACTTCTTCACCCTCTTCCTGGTGATCTTCGCCGTCATCGCGGTGATCGTGTCGGGATTCACGATCTACAACACCTTCTCGGTGATCACGGCCCAGAAGACGCGGGAGTCGGCGCTGCTGCGCGCGGTCGGAGCCTCCCGCGGACAGGTTCTCGGTGCCGTCGCCGGGGAGTCGCTGCTGATCGGCATCCTGGCCTCGGTGGTGGGCTGCGCCCTCGGCATCGGCGTCGCGGCGTTGCTCGTGAGCCTGTTCAAGTCGCTGGGAGCGGTCCTGGACTCCGCTCGCCTGGTCATCGAGCCCTACGCCCTGGCCACCGGCTTCGGGGTCGGGATCCTGGTGACTCTCGTCGCTGCGATCTTCCCCGCCCTACGCGCCTCCCGCGTCCCTCCGTTGGCGGCCCTGCGCGACGTGGCCAGCGAGGGCCGCACCCGCATGCCGGTCCGGGCGGTCGTCGGCGCCCTGCTGATCATCGTCGGTGTGGTGACGGTGTCCTCGATCGCCTGGCGCCCCGATGATCCGCTGCCCCGCGCGGCGCTCGGTTCCGTCGCCGTCTTCGTCGGATTCGTCGTGTTCGGGCCGGTCGCGGCACGACCGACCGCGGGAGTGGTCGGGCTGCCCATCGCCGCCCTGCGGGGCGTTTCCGGGCGGATGGCGCGGGGAAACGCCATGCGCAATCCCCGGCGGACCGCTGCCACCGCCACGGCACTCATGGTCGGGGTCGCGGTCGTCACGATGTTCACGATCTTCGCCAGTTCCGTCAAGGCGGCCATCAGCGACAACTTCGTCGGTGAGCTGCGAGCCGAGTACGTCCTGAGCACGACCAACTTCAGCGGCGCCGGGTTCGACACCGCCATGGTGCGCAAGATCCGCTCCCTCCCCCCGGTGGCGGCCGTCTCCACACTCGATCCCGCCTCGGCGATCATCGACGGGGAGGCCCAGGACATCACGGTCGTGACGGTGCCGGGGCTGGAGGCAGTGACCGGACTCGACGCAGACCTGACCCGGGACGGCATCGCCGTCGACACGGAGAAGGCGGCGGAACTCGACCTGCGGCTCGGGGAGCGCGTCACCTTCGAGCAGGCCGGTGACCCGGCGACCGTGGCCAAGGAGAAGCGGCAGGCGAAGAGAAAGGCACGCCTGACGGCGACCGCACCACCCGGTGCAGTACCGGTGGAGCCACCCGAGCCCGAGCCCGTCAAGGTCGAGATCACGGCGCTCTTCCCCAAGAGCAACCTGGTGAACGGCATCCTCGTGCCACGCTCGCTGTACGAGGGGAAGTTGGACGCGGCGGACAAGCCGGGGATCTACACGCTGCTCATCAAGGGACCCCCCGAGGCGCAGGTGGCGGCCCAGCGCATCGCCGACCGCTACAAGGCCGGAGACGTCCTGACCCGGGAGGAGTATGCCGATGAACAGGCGGGACAGATCGACCAGCTGCTCGGGATCATCTACGCCCTGCTCGTGCTGGCCATCATCATCGCCCTCATCGGGATCGCGAACACACTGTCCCTGTCGGTCTTCGAACGCACCCGCGAACTCGGACTGCTGCGCGCCGTCGGGCAGACCCGCCCACAGATGCGCTCGATGGTCCGCTGGGAATCGGTCATCATCGCCGTCTTCGGGACCATCGGCGGCATCGGACTGGGTGTGCTGCTCGGGTGGGCCCTGTTCTCGGCGGTCGCCGAGACATCAGGGTTGGGGGGGACCCTGTCCGTGCCCGTCGGCAACCTCGTGGTGATCGCCGTCGTCGGAGCGTTGGTCGGCGTGCTGGCCGGGTGGCGTCCCGCGGCACGGGCCGCCCGCCTCGACATCCTGGATGCGATCGCCAACGAGTGACGGCGGGGCTCAGGAACCGGAGGCGATCCTTCCGGCGACCTGGTCGAACTGCTTGGACACGCCGCGGACGCGGAACGACGCGATGATCTCCAGCACGCCCACCACCACCAGGACGAGCCCGACGATCCAGATGAAGATGCTGGCCGTGACATCGGGCCACACGAGCAGCACGATGCCGGCGATGGACAGGATCAGCCCGGCCAGCAGTCCACTGCCCCGGCCCTCGACCGGGTCGGCGCGGAAGGAGTCCACGATCAGCAGGATGCCCCGCAGCAGGAAGGCGATCCCGACGATGATCACCAGAACCCCGATGACCCCGAGGCTGCTGCGGAAGCACAGGACGCCGAGGATGAGCGAGATGATGCCCGAGATCACCAGCAGCGTGCGCTCGGAGCCGTCGAGGTCGGACCCGAACGCCCGGATCAACTGGAAGATGCCCGAGACGACCAGCCAGATGCCGACGACGACCGCCAGCCAGGTGAGGGCGGTCTGGGGACTGAACAGCGCCACCAGCCCGACGATCGCGGTGATCGCGCCCAGGACGAGCAACAACCACCAGTTGTCCCCGACCTCCCCGATACCGCCGCTGATCTCCCGGCGCGCCTCTCCCTGCACCTGCGGTGGCATCGCCTGGATGCGGGAATCGACGTCGGCGCGCAGGCCGTCGAGTTGCGCCTGGAGTTGCGCGTTCTGGGCTGCGAGTTCCTCAGGGGTGGGACTGCTCATGTGACGCTCCGATCACTGGACGTGCTCGGGAGTGTAGGGACCCGGCCGAAGCAGTGGGGGGAGGCTGTCGCGTGTCGCGGGCAGTCAGGGCAACCCGTGCAGACCGACGGAATCGGGGCACCGTCTCTGTCAGGCTGTGGGAATGGCCGTCACCGAGGACCCCGTCCGCGTCACTCAGCCCTCCTACCTCGACTGGGGTGCGGTCGGCCGCAGTGGCAATCTGCGTTACCTGGTCGGGACCGTCCTGATCCTGCTCATCTGGTTCGGGGGCCAGGCGATCGTCCAGGCCGCCCTCTCCCCGATACTCGGGATGCGGCTGGAACCCGACGGTTCCTTCACCGCGCCCTCGGCGGCAGCCAATCTGGCGTTCAACCTGGTGTCGTTCCTCCCCTTCTTCGTCGCGACACCCCTGATCGTCCGTTACCTCCACAAGCGACCGGTGCTGACCGTCGTGACACCCTTCCTGAACCTCAACTGGGGCCTGATCGCGAAAGGCGTGGGACTGTGGTTCCTCGCCGCGGCGATAACGGCAGTCCCGGCGACGCTCATGCGCTCCGGAGACCTGCGGTTCCAGTTCGACGCCGGCGCCTTCCTCGTTCTCCTGGTGATCGTCGCGGCCTTCCTGATCTGGCAGACGACCGCCGAGGAACTGTTCTTCCGCGGCTACTTGCTGCAGTGGTTCGGCAAGGGCCGATGGCGCAACCCGGTCTTCCTGGGGATCCTGAGCGGTCTGCTGTTCACGGTGCCCCACCTGGCGAACCCGGAGGTCCGGGGAGCAGCAGGCACCGACTTCCTCCTCGGTTTCCTCGCCTATTTCTCCGGCGGATTCGTCTGGGGGTTCGTGAGCGTGCGGTCGGGGACCATCGAGTTGGCGATCGGTGCGCACTTCGTCAACAACCTCGTGAACGTCCTGTTCATCACCGTCGAGACGTCCGCCCTGGGTCCCACTGCCTTGTTCATCGACACAGCGCCGAGCGTCACGGAGGCCGGGGTGACCGGGGTCCTGTCCGCGGTGCTCTTCGCCCTCTTCACGTGGCGGATCCGCGGCGACGGCGCCGTACGTCCCCTGCCGACAGCATCGGCAGGCCCGACACCGGGACTCCCCAGGCCCGCCTGACTCCCGTCAGCGCAGGTCTCCCTCGGGCATGCCGTCGCTCTCGGGGGGCAGCGCCACCAGACCCATCTCGGCCGCGGACACCAGTCCCCGGTGCCGCGGGACGACGCGCACGGTGTAGCCGAACGGCCCCGAACGGTCGAGCGCCACCGTCCCCTCGTAGCGCTGCCGATCCCCGCCGTACTCCTCGGCGACCGCCAGGTCGGAGATGTGGACCACTCCGAGCCGGTCGTCGGCGTCGACGCGCCCGTGCAACGCCTGCACCGCGACGTCATCGGGCGTCAGGCCACCGAGGGCGGTGTGGACCTTGACCGTCAGGACGTTGCCCACCTCGGGCTCGTCCCCGATGCCTCCGGTCTCGATGTGTTCCACCGCGACACCGGACCAGTGGTCCCTCACCCGGGTCTTCCAGTCGGCGAGATCCCGGGCCAGCGCGTAGTCGTCGGCATCCACCTCGGCCGCCGAACGGGCTGCCGGTCGGTACAACTTCTGCACATAGTCGGCGACCATTCGGGACGCGAGAACCTTCGGCCCGGTGTGCTCCAGGGTCTTGCGGACCATCTCGATCCACCTGACCGGCAGGCCCGCCGAGTCCTGGTCGTAGAAGGTCTTGGCCACGGAGTCCTCGACGAGCTCGTAGAGGGCTGCGGCCTCGAGGTCGTCGCGGCGTTCGGTGTCCTCGATACCGTCCGCGGTCGGGATGGCCCAGCCGTTCTCCCCGTCGTACCACTCGTCCCACCACCCGTCGAGGACGCTCAGATTGAGGGCACCGTTCAGCGCTGCCTTCATCCCCGACGTCCCACAGGCCTCGAGGGGTCGCAGCGGGTTGTTGAGCCCGACGTCGCACCCGGGGATGTATATTGGAAAGTTGGGGGATGGTACGGCACCCGATGATGGGATTTATGTATTGCTGAAGGAGGTCATCGACAACAGTATAGATGAGTATGTGATGGGACACGGCCGTTCGATTGAGATTCGGGTGAGCGACCACAAGGTGACCGTTCGCGACTATGGTCGGGGCATACCCTTGGGTAAATTACTGGAGTGTGTTTCACGCATCAATACCGGGGGTAAGTATGATTCGGGGGCGTTTGTGAAATC
>CAIWTL010000687.1 GCA_903915555.1 uncultured Micrococcales bacterium
CTGAGCGGCGGCGAGCATCTCGCGCGGCTGCGACAGGGACGCGTACTGCTGTTCGGCGACGTGGGACAACCGCATCCACAGTTCGTCCCAGGGCATCGGGTTCCACGGCCACTGCCGGGCCGATCGCAGGCGTTCGAGGGCTTCGGCCACCCCGTCCGCCACCGTCTGGCCGCGGGCGGTCAACAGAGGGGTGCCCGCCAGTCGGCGCAGGACGACATGGGCCGTCCCCACGTCACCCGGCACCACATCCAGCACCTCGGGGGCCCCGAGGCCCAGGGACGCCGCGGCAGTGCACCGGGCCGCGTGGTCGTGGACGGCTACCGGATCTCGTCGGGGGAAGCGCCACACCCTGTCATCGCCGACGACAACCACGTTCTGGGCGCCGTCGACGGCGATCACGTCCAGGAGTCCCACGGTGGCCAGGCAGCGCCGGGTCAGGGCGGCGTCGTGTCGCGTCATGTCAGGGGGTGGGGTGGTTGGGTCTCTTCCAGGGGCAGCGGGTCGTCGACGTGCCGCGGCAGATCGTCGAGCCCACGCAGGGTCGGCAGGAGGAAGGCGATCAGACTCAGGGCGCCCATCCCCAGACCCAGTACGAGATAGGCCTGCCGCACCCCGAGGGCGTCCACGAGCGGGCCGATCAGCAGGAAGCCCAGCGGTCCGGCCGCATACTGCACAGCTGTGAGCAGCCCCACCACCCGGCCCCGCAGGTGCGACGGCGTCAGAGTCTGCATGGCGACATTGAGGATCGGGAAGAAGGGTCCGAACGCCACGCCGGCGAAGAAGCCCCACAGCATCTGCCACCCGGTGGCGGGCAGCGGTGTGGCGAGGAGGACGAAGACCGTGGCGACCAGGAGCGACCACAGGAAGAGGCGACGGTTCCCCACGCGCTCCACGATCCAGCCGTAGCCGAGCGCGCCGATGATCCCACCCAGTGACATCGCCACAAGGACCAGGCCCAGATCCGCCGGCTGGTCGAGGGCCTCGAAGTGGACCGGGAGCACGACCCCCTCGATCGGCAGCCACAGACCCACCAACGCCAGGACCAGCAACGCGACGGTGCGCAGCAGGGGCTGACGCCAGACGAAGGCGATGCCGGTCCCGGTGGACGCCCAGAAGCCCTCATCGTGGGTCGTCGGTCGCTCCGCACCCGGCACGGCGACCACAGCCATGACCGCGGCGCTGAGGAGGAACAGCACCGCCGTGGCCCAGAAGGTCGAGGCCGGTCCGATGGTCGCGATCAGGACGCCACCCAGTGCGGGTCCGGCCACGAATGCCCCTCCCCAGACCGCTTCGTTGATCCCGTTCGCCTTGGCGAGGGGAACGCCCGCCGCGCGGGCGGACTCGGGGATCATGGCCTCCCGCGCGCCCGCCCCCGCCGGGTCGAACACGGCGCCGAGGACCGCCAGCGCGACGAGCACCGGATAGCCGAGGCCCCACACGGAGTCGACGAGGGGGATCAGGGCCACACTCACCAGGCTGAACAGATCAGACACGATGCTGACGGTGCGCCGACCCACGCGGTCGATGATGGTGCCCGACAGCAGCGCGGCCACCATGGCCGGTCCGGTGGTGATGGCGGCCAGCACGCCCGCTGCCGTCGCACTGCCGGTGCGTTCCAGGACGAGCCAGGGCAGCGCCACCGTGGTGATGCCATTGCCCGTTCCCGCGAGAGCCGTCGCCCCCTCGACAGCCAGGAAGGGGCGCCACGAGGATCCCGAGTCGGAGGACACCGGACCATCCTGTCGCATGTCTGCTGCGCGAGGCACCGTCGCCCTGACTAGGGTGAGCGGGTGCACGTCCATCTGATGAGGCACGGCCAGAGTCACGTCAATCTCGCCGACCTCACTGCCACCCATCGGGACGAGCCGCTGACGGAGAAGGGCCGTGAGCAGGCCCACCTCGCTGCCCACTACATCGCCGAGCAGCTGCGCCCGACCAGGATCTACAGCAGCA
>CAIWTL010000688.1 GCA_903915555.1 uncultured Micrococcales bacterium
ACTGGCTGATCACCCCCGTCCCCCGACACCAATGGAAACGACGACCTCCCGCCACGTCGACCTGTCGGCACTAGTGAGAGGCGGCGCTACTGAGAGGCGTGAGCGGCCAAACGACTGATCACGGCCTCGAGGATGGCCATCTTCTGCTCGTCATCGAGCGCGACCCCACCGTCGAGGCCACCTTTCATGTCCGCGTCGAGGTCGGGGAGCAGAGCCGCAACCGCTGCGATGGAGGCGCCCGTCGCGCCCCAGCGACGCGCATTGTTCCGGGCACGGTCGGCCTGCCACGGCGCGATGGACATGTCGGGCGGCGGGCTGGACCCACGCATACCGGTGAGGGCCATCATCCGGACCCCATGGGCGAGAGCGGCGACGACCGCGACCCCCACACCGCGCTCGCGCTGCTCCATGCCGCGCAGCAGGCGCAGCGCCTCGGTGGTGCGGCCGGCCCACACGTGGTCGACGACGGCGAAGGAACTGACCTTCGCCTGCTGGGGGAACATGGCCGCCACAGCGTCCTCATCGACGCGGCCGTCGGGGGTGTCCACCACGGCTTGACGCACCGCGCCGAGAAGGAACTCCAGCGAGTCGGTGCCCAGCGCGTCGATCAGCCATTGCTGCGCCGGATCCGAGACCACTCCCCCTGCGGCCTTGGCCTCGTCACGCACCATCCGCCGGATGTCCCGATCGTTCGGTCGGGCCACCTTGATGACCTCGGCGCCGCCCTTGGTGGCGGCATTGATGACACCGCGGCCGCGGGCTCCGCCGTTGTGCGCGATGACGATCGCGGTACCGTCGGGGTCGGCGAGGATGTCCTTCAGCACCGTCTGCGACGCGTCGTCGGCCATGTCGAGCGCATCGACCCGCAGGACCGGGGGTTCCCCGAAGAGGCTCGGGGCGTTCGCCTGCGCCAGGTCCTCGGCCACGCTGGACCCGGTGTCGCTGCGTCGTGAGCAGTCCACGACGCGCACCCCCCGCTCGGGGAACTGCCGCGACAGGCGGTCGACCGCATCGGCGGCGGCCCGGCGGACGAGCAGCGGTTCGGGGCCGGTCACGACGATGGCGGGGTCCACCCTGCCAGTCCCCTTACTCACGCAGTCCCCTTGCTCATGGGCCCCTTGCTCATGGGCCGATCCTGTCACGCCGCCCCGACGGGCCTGTGGAGTGGCGCGCGTTGCCGCGCCGTCCGTCGATGCGGCTGCGTTGCTGCCGCAGTTGGATGACACCCGATGAGACAGCACGTATCCTCGGAGCGATCGTCGGACTCGGGCGGTCGGCCACGCAAGTCTCACGCCGTCCAGGAGTCCACCATGCGAAGTAGCATCTCCATCCTCGCCGCCGGTGCCATCACAGTGGCCGCGCTCTCCCCCCTGTCCACCGGGGCGTCCGCCGCCCCCGACGATGAGCCAAACCCCGCGACTGTCGCCACTGTGGATGCGGCAGCAGCCTCCCTGAGCGACGCCCTCTTGGTGGCGAGCGACGTCCCGAAGTCCTACGGCGTCGCCGGGTCCGGTCGCGTCTTCCAGGGCAGCCGCGGCATCACCACCGACATCTGCCCGACGACGCGACGGTCCGAGGCTCCCAGGGCACAGCGCTGGTCCGGGTCGCTGCTGTCCGGTAGGGCGAAAGGGAAGCAGAACTCCGGCGTGGCAGTCTCCTCGGCCGTGTGGGACTTCGGTCGCACCCTGGACCCCGCCAGTCAGCGCAAGCTGGTGCGAGTCGCCCATGAGTGTCCGCGCAAAGTCATTGTCCGTAAGGGAAGGACGATCCGCGTCGGGATGAAGACGGCCCTCCGTGACCGGTTCGCACTCCAACGGCTGGACGTCCGGGACTCGGCCGGTGAACCCCGGCGGACGGTGCGTACCAACGCGTGGCGGATCCAGGGCGACAAGGTGGTCGAGGTATCCCTGACCCGTATCCCCACCGGAGGCAAGGTCCCGCGGGCGGCGCTGAAACGTGACGGCGCCACAGCGACACGACTCTCCTCGATCATGACCAAGCGGCTGAGCGGAGCGGCACCCGTGCCCACCCCGCCCCCGACCGCACCCCAAGACCCCACGCCCGGAGACCCCACGCCCGGAGACCCGGAGAACGCTCCGGACGATACGACCCCAGTTCCCCCGGCTCCCGAGCCGGTGCCTGATCCGCGCACGCCGGGGGAGCGGCCGACCGGCACACCGTGGGTCGTGAGCCTCGGTGATTCGTACATCTCCGGGGAAGGCGGGGCATGGACCGGGAACGTCACCACCACGATCTTCGACGATCTGGTCTACCGCGGGCCTTCGGCCTACTTCGACGCGCCGGGCTCGGCGCCCGGCGGCACGGCGGAGATGATCGAGCGCTGTCATCGTTCCGACACCGCGGAGATCCACATCGGGGTCGCGAACTCACGCAACTTCGCCTGCTCCGGCGCGACGACCGGGTCGGCCACCAGTTACGACGGCCGCACCAAGGTGTGGAAGCCAGGAGTGGACTTCGGAACCGAGCAGCGGGGAACCCGGCGCGGTCAAGCGCAACTGCTGCAGGACTTCGCCTCGGAGAACCGTGTCGAGATGGTCGCCCTCTCGATCGGCGGCAACGACTTCGACTTCGAGAAGATCGTCGAGGGCTGCATCAAGAAGTTCCTGTTCAGCCCCCAGATCTGGAAGAGCTACTGCAGCGAGGACAACGACATCACCAAACTCGTGTCACCCGAACGGGTGCAGTCACG
>CAIWTL010000689.1 GCA_903915555.1 uncultured Micrococcales bacterium
GGCGCCAGCGGGATCCCGATGAGGCCCGCGAACTCCCGGCTGCTGATGCCGAGGTAGTCGAACTCGACCGGGATGATCAGATCGACGATCTCGAACACCCACATCACACCGAGGAGGACGAGGACCGGCAGGACGACCGTCTGCGGCCGGACCGCGGCGCGCTGCTCACTCACGCAGCGAGTATCGCCCCCGTCGCCCTCACACACCACCCACCAGGATGTGTCGGTGACCCGCACGGTGCCATGCTGACGTCGCGGGGGCGTGCCGTTACCGCTGCCGAAGGAGTCACGTGGGAATCTCCCCCCGACCGAGCGCCGACTGGCGTGAGACCCCGGACCCCGGTGAGGCCGAGCGGCACGCCGAGCTCGCCGCGCAGATCACCGCGCTGCAGACGTCGATCAGCGAGCGGGAAGGCCCCGGACGGGCCTTCCACCGCCAACAGGTCGCAGGACTGACCGGGGAGTTCACGGTCACCGCCGCGAAGCCGGAGTTGCGACACGGGCTGTTGAGCATGGGGGGGACGTTCGAGGCGCTCGTGCGACTCTCGCACGGGGCCATGGCACCGCACGCCGATGCGGTGCCGGACATCCAGGGATTCGCCCTGAGCGTGCGGGGGGTCGACGCTCCCGGCGCGCTCACCCAGCGGACCGATCGACAGGATCTCCTGCTCATCAACCAACCCTCGTTCGGATTCCCGACCAGTGAGGAGTTCGGCGACGTGGCCCTGGCTGCAGCACGCGGCCAGCTCGGACTCGCCCGTCACATGATCGGCACCCGCGGACCCGTCGGCGGGCTGACCCGGTTGGCGAAGCTGTCGACCACTCTCGCGCGGCCCTTCACCGGTTTCGCGACCACGACCTTCCACAGCGCCGCCCCGACCGCCTTCGGGCCGTACGCGGTGAAGTGGCGTCTCGTGCCCGACGGCGCCGAGCGCGGCATCACCGGCCTGACGGACCACCACCGGGATATCGCCGACCGGCTGCGGAGAGGACCCCTGCGGTGGTCGGTACAGGTCCAGTTCTTCGTGTCCGATGCCGTGACCCCGATCGAGGACATGACGTCGGTATGGCCCGAGTCGAGCAGTCCCTGGTACGAGGTGGCGCGTCTCACCGTTCCCTCCCAGGACATCGACTCCGCACCGGGAGCCCGCGTGGCGGAACGCATCGAGCACGACCGGTTCGATCCCTGGCACGCCTTCGCCGCGCACCGGCCGCTCGGGGAGGTCATGCGGGCCCGCAAGGTCGCGTACTGGGCGAGTGTCCAGGACCGCGGGGCGGACTGACGGGGCCGGGACACCGTCCGGTCGGGTGCAGCGACGAGGGGCCGGCATTGGGTCGGGGGACCGGCGGTCCCGCTTGCCCGGGGACCGGGAAAGCGATTGGATGCCCGAGAACGAAGGAGCCCCGATGACACCCGACGACGACGATCTGAACGCACCTCTCGAGGAGCGCGAGGAAGAGGCTTCGATCGACCAGGCGGAGACCGCCGAGTGGGCGCACGAGGAGCGCCGGGCGGGGGACGCGAAGCAGGGCGAGATCGAGCGCGAGACCCGTCGGCACCACCTCGACGAGGGCTGAGCGGGTCCCGACCGCAGATCTGACCCGCACGCGGCATGAATGCCGCTGTTCGGGTCGGATGCGACGCTGCGCGTCGGATCTACGGTCGGCCGATCGGTCAGTTCCCGGCCAGCTGCTCGGCCAGTCCGTCGTCGCGGGTGACCGGCAGCAGACAGGTGAAGCCCTCGCACACGTAGGCGGTAGCGGAACGCTGCACAGGGCGATCCGCCAACAACTCCACCGTCGGTTCGCCATGTCCCAACGCGATCACCGCACCGGCGCGGCCCTCCCGGAAGGCGGTGCGGCGCAGATCCGTCAGGGCGGGATCATCGTCGTCACCCACGAGCGCGATCTGGCGCGGTCCCGCAGTCGCGGCCACGCGGGCACTGAGGGACCAGCCGGCGAACCTCGGGTGGGTCTGCTGCAGTTCCGCGAGCAACTCCTGCGCGCGGTCGGCACGCTCCCGCCAGTCGCCGCGACCTGTCAGCGCGGCCATGGTCACCAGGGCCGTCACCGCGCTGCCGATGCCACCGGGGGTGGCGTTGTCACCTGGATCCCGCGGGCGGCGGACGAGCTCCTCACCGTCGTCGGGTGTGTCCGCGAACGACCCGTCCGGTAACGCGAAGCGGTCGATCATCTGCTGGGTCAGGACCTGGGCTCGGTGGATGACCGCCGCATCGCCCGTGGCGGCGAACACCCAAGCCAGTCCTTCGATCACGTTGCCGTAGTCGTCGAGCATCCCCGACACGTCGCCGACGCGGCCGTCCCGGGACACGCGCAGCAGGCGACCGTCGGCCGAGAGGTGGTGCTCACTGAGCACCTCGGCCGCCCGGGCCGCGGCTGTCACCCATTCGGGGCGGTCGAAGATCACCCCCGCCTGCGCGAGCGCCGTGATGGCCAGGCCGTTCCACGACGCCACCACCTTGTCGTCCCGCGGCGGCTGCGGACGCTCCGCACGAGCGGCCAGGAGTCTGCTGCGGATGTCGTCGAACCGGTCGCGGTCCACCGGGTCTGCGGGCAGCGTCAGCGTGGAGGCCCCGTGTTCGAAGTTGCCGGTGATCGTCACGGCGAAGATGTCGGCTGCCCAGTCACCGTTCTCGGGGCCGAGCACGGCATCCAGCTGGTCGGGGGTCCACACGTAGGCGGCACCTTCGACGGGGGTGGCCGACGGATCGTCGAGTGGTGCGGAGTCGGCGTCCAGGGAGGCGGCGAATGCTCCCTGGGCGGTGCCGAGGTCCCGCACGAGGAACTCGGCGGTCTCCTCCGCGACACGTCGGAACAGATCGTTGTCGGTGCGGGTCCACAGGTGCGAGTAGACGCGCAGTAGAAGGGCGTTGTCGTAGAGCATCTTCTCGAAGTGCGGCACCTGCCAGCGGCTGTCCACGCTGTATCGGGCGAAGCCGCCCCCGAGTTGGTCGTACATTCCGCCGCGCGCCATCGCCTCCGCCGTCGCTTCAACCATGATCAGCGATTCCGGATCGCCCGTGAGTTCGTGATAGCGGAGCAGGAACTCCAGGACCATGGCGGGCGGGAACTTCGGAGCTCCCCCGAAGCCCGCGCTGGTGCGGTCGAACGACGCCGCCAGTTCCCTCGCGGCGGTGGCGAGGATCGCCTCGTTCGGTTCAGGCGATTCCGCGATTCCCGGCAGCGGGGTCTCGCGCTCGGCCAAGGCGCTGTCGATCGCGGCGGCGGAGGCTTCCACATCTGCACGCCGCGTGCGCCAGGCGTCCGTCACGGCGTCCAACACCATCGGGAAGGACGGCCGGCCCTGCATCGGCTGCGGCGGGAAGTACGTCCCGGCGTGGAATGCCCGTCCCTCGTGATCGAGCCACACGGACATCGGCCAGCCACCCTGGCCGGTCATGGCCGTGGTCGCGGCCATGTAGACGGCGTCGATGTCGGGGCGTTCCTCGCGATCGACCTTGATGCTGACGAAGTGGTCGTTGAGCCGTTGGGCGGTCTGCGGATCCTCGAACGACTCGTGCGCCATCACATGGCACCAGTGGCATGCGGCGTATCCCACGCTCAGGAAGATCGGGACATCGCGTTCCCGCGCGACCGCGAACGCCTCCGGTCCCCATTCGTACCAGTCGACGGGATTGTCCCGATGGCTCAGAAGGTACGGCGAGAGGATCTCGGCGGGCTCTTGCTCACGAAGGATCGGCACCCGCCCAGTGTCCCAGTCCAGGCCGTCCGGTGCCGAGAGCCCGCACTGCACCGGTCGAGCCAGCGGTCTGTCAGCCGAGGGGCGGGTCGGGGTGGTCGGTGTAGCTGATTCCGGTGGGGCTGGTCCACGTCCACCCGGTTGTCGGTGACCGCAGGTCAGCCCCGTGCGGGGCTGGCTTATTGCGTAGGGGGTCGGATATCGGGTTCCACGGCTGATCTGACGGGTCGTCTGGGTCGGGGTGGGTGGATTGCCTCCAGCGGGTGAAGGTTTTCAGCCTGTGGTGGCGTCGGCATAAAGACCCGAGGTTCCGGGGAGTGGTCGAGCCTCGCGGGAACGGGGTGATGTGGTCGAGGTCGGTGATGGTGGCCCGACACCCGGGCATGCGGCACTCCGGTTCCCGGGCTCGGATGAGACGAGCCAGTGCGGCGGTGGGTCGGTAGGTGCCCGGGCTGGTGGCCACGACCTGGGTGCCGGCATCGGTGGTGCGGGTGATCCAGGCCCGCCAGCGGGCGTCTGCGGCCACCTGGCGGGCGATCTCGGCGGGGATCGGTCCGCAGCCGGGCAGGTGGGCGGGGTCATCGTTCAGGCGCAGCAGTGTCGCGGCGTCGATCACGACCGCCACCTCACTGCCCGCGACAGCGCCCGCCAGGCAGCCAGGTGCGGTGGCTGCACCGTCCTCGGGGACTGCCGCAGTGGATGGTTCTTCGGCGCTCGACGCGTGCCCGAAGCCAGGGACACCAAGCAGCAGGTCGATGAACACGTCCGCGCGGCGCTGCTCCACGGTGCGGGGTCCGTCGGGGCCGTCGCTGTCAGCGTCCAGGCCGTGCGCCAACGCAGTCAGCCGGTGGTAGATGCGGGTGGCAGTGTCGTCAGCCAGATCGGCAGACAGGGTCGCCGCGCCTTGGCCGTGCAGCCGCAGCCGGATGCCACGGTTGCGGTGGCACTCCTGGCGTCGGGCCGCGAGGTCGAGGTCGAGGCGCGCGGCGATCTTCTTGGCCTGGGCCCGAAGGTCGGTGAACGTCCACTCCCGCAGTCCCCGTTCCCGACGCGTCGTCAGCCGATTGAGCAGCTCGTCGACCACGACTTCCCGGTCGGCAGGTTCGAGGTGCCGCAGGTCGCCCACCAACAGATGCGCGTGCCAGGCGATCACCAGCCCCGAACGGATCGCCGCGGTCAGCCGCGGCAGGGCTGCGACGCGACGCAGCCCCGACAACCGGTGCCGGGCACTGCCCGGAGACACCCGCAGCGCCGGAGCCAGGTCCTCCACCGCCGGGTCGGTCAGGTGCCCCAAGTCCGGGCGATCCGGGATCAGCAGCTCCTCGACCGGCTCAGCGCCGGCGACCTCGACCAGGACCTGCTCAGCGTGCGCGCTCACCCACGACGCCACGGCATTCCACGCCGCCACCATCACCACCTGACACCCACACGGGTTACCCGGAACACCCAGCCGCTCCGCCACCGAGACGGTGGCGTGGTCGAACCGGCACACCCCCGGCTCATAGCCGTCAGCGCGATCCCGGGCCGCCATCGCGGTCAACGCCTGCTGCAGGTCCGTACCGACCGGCAGCCACAACAGGTCACGCACCTCAGCACGCAGTTCCGCGTCCCACCAGCCCGCTTGCGTCCACTCCGGCCGCAACCGACGCCACACCGCGGCAGCGAAATCCCGATCCACACCGGCGCCTCGACGAACCGCGCGACGCCGCGATCCGCCACGCCGTGAACCCGGCCGTTTCGACCCACTGCCGGAACACCGAGACACACCCCGCCGAGTCGGTGTGGGCTGCTTGGAATCGACCGGCATCACACCCCCCACCGGGAGGTGATGATCGATCCCCAGATCCGCCATCCCTCATCACAACACAGGGGTCCGACAGCTCGTGATGTTCGGGTCGTGGGGTCCCCAACGGATGTCGACACCCGTGAACCTTTGCCCCGACGGACAGATGGCTTGCCCGAGGAAGGGGCGGCCGCCGAGGCCTCAGTCGGCCACGGGGACCGAATGGAACAGACAGATGCGCCAGACATCGTCCGTACGGCGCAGTGCGAATGTCGTCGGGACCGAGATCGACTGCCGCTCCCCGGACAGGTCGTACTCCTGATCGAGGACGCCGGTCACCAGGGCGGCGTCTCCGATCTCGGTGACGTGGACGTCCCTGAACTGGGAGTGCACATCACTCGTGGCCTCGAAGACCCCGTCAATGTAGGTGCGCATCTGGTCGATGCCGCGCAATCAGGATCGGCTCAGCTCGTCGATTCCCTGGGCGTCGACATCGAACGCCGCGATCACTGCGTCGCGGTTCCCGGCATCGAGCTCCCGGAGCATTGTGACCACGGCGCCATCGGCTGTCTGCGGCATAGGGGGTCCTCTCGTCGATGCCCATTCTGGTCCTAGGACGCGGGACCAAGCACGTTGATCTGCGACTTGCCCTTCCTGGCTGGTCGCGCCCGCTGGAACGGCCACGGCGGGACAACCGGGGCCTCCTCGTCACGACCACCCAGATCCATGCCATAATGAGAACCGTTCTCATTAAGTACCTACGGGAGTCACAGGAGACGCCATGAAGACCTTCCTGATTGTCGCCGCGGTCAGCC
>CAIWTL010000690.1 GCA_903915555.1 uncultured Micrococcales bacterium
CTGATCGCCCGGGCCCTCACCGCACATCGACTGGGCACCCCGTCGGCGGGTGTGCAGGAGCGGACGGTGCTGTCCCGGCTCATGGTCCTGTTGGGGGAACAGCGGGTCGACCTCGCCGCGCGCCCGGGACACGAACGGCTGCGCGCCCAGTTGCGCCGCCGAGCGGCCACCGTGGCGGAGAGTCTGTCGTGGCTCGCCCGCCAGGGTGTCGGGCTCGACGCAGCCCGCTGATCGGACTGCGGCGAACATCACGATTCGGCGACACGGCCACCGGGCATTTCAGGCAGCGACGGCCGCCGGGTCACACTGGGCGACGACTGAGGACACGTGGAGCGCACATGAAGAGCACGATGAACCCGCTGCAGACCGGACTCGCCTGGGGGGTACCGGCGGGCCTGCTGATCGCCGCCATCTCCATCATGTCGGGCACCTTCGACTCCGGCGCCATCGCCGGTCTCATGGACGCCCTCGTCGCCTTCCTCATCGGCGCGGCCCTGGTCGGCGGCCTCGCGGCCTTCATCCAGTGGCGCCGTATCGCCCGCAGACTCGGTGACGTCGCGCCCCCCGGGTGGTACGACTCCCCCGAGGAGGACGGCACCCAATGGTTCTGGACCGGCACCCGCTGGACGGACCGCACCCGGCCCACCCCGCCCCGCACCCAGACGCGCCGCTTCTGACCCGGGACACCTGAACCTGGTGCTTCTGCACTGGTGCATCTGAACCTGTGGTTCTGACCCTGCACGGCGACCGGTCCGTGTCGCCGGGACGCGGTCACAGGACGTAGTCCTCCGGAGCGGTCTGGTCGGGCAGTCGGATGACGCGGTTGTCGGCGTAGTCGCGCGGGTTGGCCCCCGAACGCAGCAGGGAACGGAATCCCGCTGTGTCGAAGCGTGACGCGGGTGTGTCCATCACGAAGTCGGTGAGAGCCCGGGAGAACCGGGCCGGGTCGTCCTCGTGCGGCATATGACCGGCCCCCGGGAAGATCTCCAGGCGGGATCCGGGGAGTAGTTCGTGGGCCGAGTAGGCGTGCTTGACGGGGATGACGAGATCCCGATCCCCCCAGACGACAAGCGTGGGCACGGTACGCGCGAGATAGGCGCGGTCGATCATGGTGATGACCTGCCCCCGCCAGTCGCAGGCCGCGCGCAGCACATGTCGGAACGCCGTGCGGGAGTGGTCGTCGGCGAGCGCCTCGTATGCCTCCACCAGTCCCGGGAGGTCCTGGGTGGCCGGGAGACCCGACCTGGCCACGAGGTTGAGGGCGGGGACGGCCACCTTGCGGACCGCGGGAGTGACGGCCACCGCGAGGAGGGGCCCGGAACCGGGGACCGTGAGAGCCCGGATGACAGGATTCACGCTGCGCCCCAACCCGCCGGACGCGACCAGCACGATGCGCTCGGTCATCTGGGGGAACTGGTAGGCGAACTGCATCGCGATGCCGCCGCCGAGACTGTTGCCCACGACGGTGACGCTGGGGATGTCGAGATAGGTCAACAGGTCACGCATGCCGTTGGCGTAGCCGGCGATGCTGTAGTCGGCCCGGGGCTTGTCGGACTCACCGTGGCCGAGGAGGTCGGGTGCGATGACCGTGAAGTTCTTCGCGAGGTCGGGAAGGACCGGCAGCCACGTCTTGTGATTCATGCCGATGCCGTGGAGCAAGAGGATCGCGGGACCCTGACCGGCCATGATGAACGCCCGGTTGTACCCGTGGATACGGACCTTGCGGACCCGGAAGGCCGAGGACGGCGAGTCAGCCACTGCCATGGAGCCACCTTTCGAGTCCGCGAGTCCGATGTCCCGTCAGTATCAGCCCTGCGCAGGGGGACCCCCCACGTTCCCCGGAGTCATCACCCTGTGGGATCGGTCACATCAGAGAAGGGCGGAAGACGCCGATAACGACCAGGTAACGGTCCATGGACTACCCCCCGCGCGGCTCCCACGGTGGACGCTAGCGTCGGGCCACGACGCACGGAGGTGCTGAATGTCGCGATTCCGAGCGGCTGTCCCGGCAGTGGCGGCAGGGATCCTCGTGCTCACCGTGGGCGCGCCCGGATCGGCGGTGGCCGACGTGGCCGATCCTTCGTCCGCGCCTCTCACCCGGGCCGAGGCGGAACAGCGTCCGGTGTTGCGGATCGGCGACGAGGGTGTGTGGGTGCGTCGACTGCATCGGGCGCTGCGCGTGCGCCCGGTGAAGGCGCCGTTCGATGCGAAGACCGCACGAGCCGTCATGCGTTTCCGGGTCTCCGCGGGGCTGTCACGCCGCCCGGTGGTGGATGCCAGGACCTGGATGGAGTTGGGGTCGCGCGTGACAGTCCCCTCCGCCGAGCCGGCTCCCCCACCGCCGCCCCCACCCGCGGACGCTGCCCCGGAACTCGGCTACGGCGACACATCCCCGTGGGTGGCGGCCGCTCAGACCGCACTCGGGGTGACACCGGCCACCGGCTATTTCGGGCCCGTCACGCGAGCGGCGGTCACCGCGTTCCAGAGGGCACACGGCCTGATGCAGACAGGACGTCTGGATGCCGCCACCTGGCATGAGCTCGGTGACCGGGTCACCCGACCCGAGACCGACATCACCACGACGGAACTCGCCCGCACCTCCCGCAGCCACCGGGCGACCGTGGGTGTCCGGGCCTTCGTGTCCTCGTGGACGGCACGGAAGGTCGTCGAGCGGGAGTCCACCGGGGACTGCGCCGTCAGCAGTCCGGGCGGCACCTACCGGGGCAAGTGGCAGATGAACGCGGACTTCTGGCGCACCTACGGGGGTCTGGAGTTCGCCGGCAGTCCCGACCTGGCGACGTGCGAACAACAGGACCTGGTGGCCTACCGCGGCTGGGTGGACCGCTGGTGGCAACCGTGGGCGGGCACCGCCCTCTGAACGGCGCCCCGTCCCACAGGTCGGTCGGTGGGGCGGGTGGGGCTCGAACCCACGACCGACGGATTATGAGTCCGCTGCTCTGACCGACTGAGCTACCGCCCCGTCACCACCGCGAGGATAGCCTTCGTCCCGACGACTGCCGATCAGCTCAGGGGTCTGTTGGCGAGTGCCGCGAACTGCCCGGTACAGTGACTACGCATTCAGTCCCGCGTAGCTCAATCGGCAGAGCATCCGACTGTTAATCGGACGGTTACTGGTTCGAGTCCAGTCGCGGGAGCCAAGCGTCGGGCTCAGACCCCCATCGCGGACCGCAGTTGGCCCAACTCCTCCTGGACGGCGCGTTTCACCGCGGGGTCGTCCCGGTCCACGCCGGTGCTGTGGACGACCCGCCACCACAGGGTCCCGTCGTCACTGTCCCGGCGCCCCACCACCCGGGCGTGCCCGCCCGGGACGTCGATGCGGTTGTTGACGAGGATCGTGCGGGTCACGCGGTCGCGTACCACGCTCGGCAGATCGGAGTCGGGGTCCGCGGCGAGGGCCCTGGTCTGGACCGAGTCCGAGTCGGGGTCGTATACGGACACCGTGAGGAACGGCGGCTTCCAGGCAGCGCGGTCCACCAGGTCCCAACGGACCCGCTGGGAGTCGGGGGGTGAGACGACGTAGAAGGCGCAGTCGGATGCCACCAGGTACCCCGACTCCCCGCTGCGGCAACTGGCCAGGACCCGTTCGCCGTGAGGGACCGACGCGGCCTCGCGCACCTC
>CAIWTL010000691.1 GCA_903915555.1 uncultured Micrococcales bacterium
AAGCCGGTCCACCGTCTCTGCCTTCCCTGTGTCGGTCGTGCCGTGGAGCAGGCGACCGGCTGGAAGGTTCTACGTGCCTGGTCGCAGTGGCTCGCCAGCTCGAAGCTTGGCATGGCCCTGCGGCCCCATACCGACGACCCGTGGGGGGTCTAGGAGTAACGCCCATGTCACAGCAACGCCCCATCACCCGCATCGCGTCCGCACCACCCATCGTCGCGACCCAGTCGCTGTCGAGCCTGTACCAGGCCGACGACGACGCCACGCCGCTCTCCGAGCTCCTCGGCAAGTACCTGCACCTGTACGGGCTTGAGACCTTCGTGTCTGAGGCGTACGGGTTGGGTGTCCGCATGTCAGTCCGCGAGGCCGACGAGAACGGGCACGAGACGAGCGACGAGTTCCGGGTCATCAGCTTCAGCTTCCGCGTCAAGCAGATGGCGCAGACCATCCTCAGGGACCAGCCGTGGATTGGGTTCGAGCCGCCGGTCCGCGTTCAGGTGCAGACGTTCTCGACCCCGAAGGGCGCCAGCTACTTCCTGGCCGACGCATGAACGGGAAGCTCAGCGTCACCACCACCCTGGGGACCGCAATCCATCAGGTGGCACATGGCCGCGTCCGCCTTGGCGACCTCCTGGAAGCCGTCCAACGCTGGGAGGCTGACATGGAGAGCCGCGAACGTGAGGCGATACGGGCGAACGAAGGGACGCGGGACGGGGTCCTGATCGCGACCCGAGCGCGGGGTATGCACCTCGCCGCCCTGTCGCTTGGGGTCCGTCTCGAGCTCCTGCTTGAGGGCAAGAACCTCGGGGACCCCGCAGGCTAGCCCCTCCCCAGGCTGATCACCTTCTGGCCCTGCAGGAGCCATCCTCGCTGGGTCCAGGCGAGCTCGATGGTCCGGCGACCCTCATGCGGGGTCCCGGACCATCTGGTTTCTGCCCCGACGACGTACCCTGCCGCCCGTGCGACGATGGCGTCGTCGTCGACCGCCTCCAGCCGCCATGCCCCAATCTCGTCGGTGTCCCACGGGAGATCTGCCGGCACGGGTCCTGTCGCCACGTAACCGTCCGTGTGGGCGTGCACGATGGTCGCACCCTCACGGATGCGCCGTGCCATCTCCTCGTACAGGTGCGATCTCGCCCACCCGGTGACCATCGCCGCGGTGCCGACCTGTTGGCCCGGCGAGTACCGCTCTTCCTCGACAGCCCACAGGTTGTCGACGATTGTCCCGTCGAGACGCACCACCGGCCAGCTCGAGCCGCTGGGCTGCCTGAGGCCGTACTGCATGAGGTCCCGCTTCGGGGACACTGCCATACGCCCGTACAGGGTGTTGCCGAGGAGCTTTGCTAGGCGGCCCTCCCGTGATCTCGTGCCATGCTCACGGATGAGGGACTGCAGCCGGTCGATAAAGCCGCGGAGCGACATCGGGTGGGTCCCAACCCACCCAAAGCCCGGCTCGATACGTAGCCCCATGGCCCGCAGCCCGCGGTATTCGGTCGACGGCAATACCGCGATCGCGGTTATCCCGGTGTACGGCCGGTTGCTGAAGCCTTCCTCCGGCCCCTGCCACTGTGGCAGCGTGACGGGGTGCAGTGCCTGACCCGATACCGTGCACATGAACAGGCCCGGGACCTCGACCCCGTCGCGGACTCCGGGACCGAACGCCCAGAGGGTCGGGAGCGGCTCCATCAACGCACGGGCGTACAGTCGCCGGGCGTCGACCTTCCAGGCGGGACCGCGGTACCGCTGCCCGAACACGTAGCCGCCCCGGAAGCCGCCACCAGAGCGGCACAGCGTGACGACCCACGGGGGAGGTCGCGGGATCATCACGCCATCGGGCAGATCGAAGCCTGCCGCCCGCATGGCCGTACCGGCAACCGTTGGCCGCAGGTACACTCCGAACGTCGCCCGTGTTGTCTCCTGCAACCGGGTGACCGCCCGGCACAGGG
>CAIWTL010000692.1 GCA_903915555.1 uncultured Micrococcales bacterium
GGCATGTGCGGGGAAGTGGTCACCCGTGGGCGGCGATCAAGAGCGGTAGTTTCGTGCCATGGCAGCCCTGTTGTCCGGCGACTACCGCGAGACGTGCCTGTGGCAGGAACAGGCGCGGCCCCCGGAGGTCGCGATCGCCGCACCCCCGCGATCCGCCGACCTGGTGGTCATCGGCGCCGGGCTGTGCGGTCTGGCCGCCGCCCGGACCGCGGCAGCGGCCGGGCGATCGGTCGTCGTGCTCGACAAGGAGCGCCTCGGGTGGGGAGCCTCCAGCCGCAACGGTGGCATGGTCATTCCCGAGCTCAAGGCGGGACCCTCCCGCCTCACCCGCAGATACGGTCCCGACGGCACCGAGATGTTCCGGCAGGTCAACGAGGCCTTCGACTACGTCGAGGACCTCGTGACCGGGCCGGGGGGCATCCCCTGCGACTACCGCCGGACGGGGCTGCTGCTGCTGGCGCACAGCCCCTTCCAGGTCAGCGCGGTCCACCACGAGGCCGGTGACCTCGCTGCCCACGGCCAACCCGCCTGGTTCCTACGCAGGGAGCAACTGCCCGCAGAGGTGGGCAGCGACCAGTTCGCGGCGGGGATGGTGCTGGAACGGACCGGCGGCCTGCACCCGGCGAGATTCCACGCGGGAATGGCCCGCCGGGCACTCGAGGCGGGAACCCACGTCCACGACCGGACGGCAGCCACCCACATCGAGGGAGCCCCGGGTCGGTTCCGGGTCCTCACCACCCGCGGGCCGATCGAGGCCCGCGACGTTTTCGTGGCCACGAACGCCTACGCCGACGGCGTCCTGCCGTGGCTGCAGCGACGCATGACACCCGTCTCGTCGTACATCATCGCCACCGAGGTCCTGGACCCCGACGTCGCGCATTCGGTCAGCCCACAGGGCCGGATGATGGTCGACACCAAGAACCTGCTGTTCTACTGGCGTCTCACCCCCGACGGTCGCCTGGTCTTCGGGGGTCGCCGCAGTCTGGACCCCGTCGACGTTCCCACCGCACGGGACTACCTGTACGACGCCATGATCCGGCTGCACCCGCAACTGGCGGGGACCGCGATCGACCGGGCCTGGGGCGGTAGCGTCGCCATCACCCTGGACCGGATGCCGCACGCGGGACGGCATGGCGGCATCTGGTACGCCACCGGCTGCAACGGGAGCGGGGTGGCGACGAACACGTGGCTGGGTCATCGGATGGCCCAGACCATCACCGGCTCCGCACCCCCTCCCGCGGTCAGCCGACTGCGGCACTCCGCGATTCCCGCCCACCGACTGGCCGGCTCCTATCTGCCCCTGGTCAGCCGCTGGTTCACATGGCAGGACTCCCGTTAGCCCGCAGCGGGTCCGGCGTAGCGAGCAGGATCGGTGGATCAGGGCTTAGGGTCGAAGAATGCCCTCGCGCGCCCGCAGCCTGGCGGAAGATCTGCGCTCCCGCGACGACGCCCAGTTGGCGCGGGCTCTCCTCCTGCGGGCCGATACCCGCCGGCCGATCCCCCGGTCCTTCGCGGACCTGGCACTGCGCCTCAACACCGGCGCCAGCGTGATCGAGGCGCTCGACGACCTGACCGCCGCCCAGCTCGCCACCGTGGAGGCGGCGTGCGCCCTGGCGCCGGGAGGTCGTTTCGGGGTCACGGAACTCGCTGAGGGACTCGACACCGAGACGGCGGTGGTGGCTCCGCTCGTCGACGACCTCTACGACCGCGTCCTGCTATGGGGAACCCCGGACGATCTACGCGTCCCCTCCGCGGTCCGCGAGGTGATGGGCCCTTACCCCTGCGGCCTGGACTCCGTCGTGCGTGAGAACCTGCCGGGGATCCGCCTGGCCCTGGCGGACCCCGTGGCCTTCGAGGACCGGGTGTCCCTGGCCCCCGACCCCGCGCGACGGCTCCTGCTCGACCACGTCTGGGGGCCGCCCACGGTCCCCGATCTGGCGGGCAGGGACTGGCTGGCCGCCGCGGATTTCATGGCCTCCGACGAGGCCGGTGGCGTCATCGTCCCGCGAGAGATCGCACTGCTGCTGCGCCGGGGGGTCCTCGTGCCCGATGCGGCCCTGCAGCCACCGCTCGCCCCGCAGCCCGACCCTGGGATCGTTCCCCACGCAGCGCATGCGGCCGACCAGTTCGTCCGCGACACCGACCGCGTGATGCAGTGGCTGGCGCGGACGGGTCTGCCACGGCAGGCCAACGGGGCCTTCCCGGCCCGGGACTTCGACCGCCTCGCCACCGAGTCGGGCCTCCCCGGCTCCACCGTGGCACTCATCCTGGCGGTCGCGTCGGCCGCCGGGTGGACCGGCAGCGACGCCGACGGCCGACTGCGCCCCACCCAGGACTACGACCGGGGCCTGACCGAGGAGCGCGCCGACCGATGGGCGTGCCTGGTCCTGGCCTGGCTGACGATGCAGCGCGCCGTGCCGCGGGATCCCGCGCGCCTGTTCGCCGGACGCCCGGACGCCGAGGTCCCCCGACACCGCCGGCTCGTCCTGAGGGCCCTGGCGGCAGGGGCACGGGACGATCCCGGCCGCTGGCTGTCCTGGTACCGGCCTCGTGTCAGCGTCCCCGCGGACCAGTTGACCGCCGCCGGAGTGGAAGCGGAACTGCTCGGGCTGTCCTTCGGCGGCATCCCGGGGGAGGGTGGACTCGCTGCTGTCGCGGGTGTCACGACCCCAGCCTCGATGGCGGCCGCCATCGCACCGGATCTGCCGCAGGTGACCGATCGGGTGATCCTGCAGGCCGACCTCACCGCCACATCGCTGGGCCCGCTGGAGCCGCCCGTCGAGCGACGCCTGGCAGAGGTCGCGACCTGGGAATCCGGGGGTGGGGCCACCGTCTTCCGATTCACCCCGGAGAGCGTACGTGGCGCGCTGTCGCGAGGGATCGACGGGGATGCGTTCCTCACCTGGCTGCGCGATCACTCCGCGACTCCGGTGCCCCAGGCGCTGGAGGTGCTCCTGGCGGACCAGCGCACGGCACTGCCGAGCACGTCGATCCACGCCGTGACATGTGTCGTCATGTGCTCCCCCGATGAGTCGCAGCGCCTGACGGGCGACCCGCACCTGGCGCACCTACGCCTGCGCGAACTGGCTCCCGGCGTACTGGCGTGCGGCGCGGACCCGACGGTGGTCGCGGCGGAACTGCTGGACCGGGGCATCCTCGTGACGACACACCCCACCGAGTCCGGACATGTACCACCGGACGGCGTCGTCACACCGGCGGCCGCGATCCCGGATCCCGACCGCGTCGTGCGCTCTCTGCGTGAGGTGGAGGCGGGGGACGTGGTGGGCGCCGTGGAACCACCGACCCCGATCCCGGCCGCTCCGTCCCAGGTGCAGGCGGCGCTGGCCGCTGCCGCCGACGCCCATGGGCGACTGTGGCTCACCTTCGCCTCCGACGACGGCGAGCGCATCACCCACCTGCTCGAGCCGCTGGACCTGCACGACGGTGACGTGTGCGCCTTCGACCACACCGCACGCGAGATCCGCACCATCCCGCTGGAACGCATCGTCGCCACCGCCCCCTTCGCCTGACCCGTCCGCCGGCATCCCGAGATGGGCCCGCACTCCGTCGGCAGCAGGAGTCCGCTCGGGGGATACTGGACGGATGTCCGGTGGCCCGCTGATCGTCCAGAGCGACAAGACCCTTCTGCTCGAGGTGGACCATGAGTCCTTCGCCGAGTGCCGCAACGCGATCGCGCCGTTCGCCGAGCTCGAACGCTCACC
>CAIWTL010000693.1 GCA_903915555.1 uncultured Micrococcales bacterium
CGTCGTCACAGTACGGTGGGGCCATGGGTTACCCACAGAAACTGCTCTCCGACGGCGAGACCGTCCAGTTCGAGATGCGGCCGCACTGGCGCGCCCTCCTCATCCCGATCATCGTGCTCGTCGCCGTCCTCTTCGGGCTGTTCTTCCTCCTCCGGCTGTTCACCGAACGTTTCAGCGGAGCTCTCGGCACCGCCGGCACCTGGATCACGTGGATCGTGGCCGCCTTCATCGTCATCCTCTTCGTGATCCGGCCCTTCCTGTACTGGATCACGACGCAGTACGTCTTCACCAACCGTCGAATCATCGTCCGGTCGGGACTGATAGCCCGCCATGGCCGCGACCTGCCGCTCAGCAAGGTCAACAACGTGTCCTTCGACATCAGCCCGGGAGGCCGGATCCTGAACTACGGGGTGCTCACGATCGACACCGCGAGCGACGAGCCGCTCATCATCGCCGATGTGCCCGATGTCGAGGAGATCCAGCGCGAGGTGAACCGACTCCATGAGGAGGACGACCAGCGCCGACGTGAGGCGGCCATCGGTGACTTCGCCTCGTCGACCGGGCTGTCCTCGCCGCCTCCCACGCCCCCCACCCCGACCGCGCCCCCAGCTGCCGCCCCGCCAGCGGGCCCGCCACCAGCGCCGCCGTCGGCCCCCGCGGCCGGGCCGGACGGCGCACCTCCGGCCCAGTGACGACGTCCCGGTGGACAACGACGAGATCGAGGCCATAGTCCTCGGCGGAGCCGAGCGGTACACCCGGGAGGAGATGGCCGATGCGTCCCGCATGAGCCTTCCCGAGGTCGGGCGCCTGTGGCGGGCCATGGGGTTCCCCGACGTCGGTGACTCGCGGGCGTTCACGGATGCCGACCTCAGCGCGCTGCTGCGCGTGGCCGCGCTGCTGGAGCGCGGGATGATCGACATGGACGGGATCGTGGAGGTGGCGCGGTCGATGGGCCAGACCACCGCCCGGCTGGCGGAGTGGCAGGTCGAGACCTTGGCCCGCCGCGTCCTCGCCGAGGGTCAGGAGTCCTGGGAGGGGGAGTCGGTCACCGAACTCACCGGCGAACTGACGGACCTGCTCCCCGAACTCGAGATGCTGCTCGGCTACGTATGGCGTCGGCAGCTCGCTGCGACGGTGGGGCGCTACCTGGATCAGCCCGGGGGCACCGACGGGGAGATCGAAGGTCCCGCGACGGTGGGTTTCGCCGATCTCGTCTCGTTCACGAGGCTGTCCCGCCAACTCGACGAGGCCGAACTGGCCCGGCTCGTGCAGACATTCGAGTCGGTCAGCGCGGACATCGTCCATGGCGAGTCGGCACGCCTCGTCAAGACCCTGGGGGACGAGGTCATGTTCGTGGCGGACACCGTCGAGCAGGCGGGGCGGATCGCGATCGCACTGCACGAGACCCACGCCAGGGAGGAGGACATGCCGCAGTTGCGGATCGGCATGGCCACCGGGCCGGTGCTCAACCGGATGGGTGACGTCTTCGGGACCACAGTCAACCGCGCCTCCCGTATGACAGCCATCGCCAGGCCGGGCACGACAGTCGTCGACTCGGTCACCAACGAGGGCCTGCAGGGCCCGGATTTCCACACCAAGGCGCTGACACCGCGCCCGGTTCGGGGACTGGGGATAGTCCGGCCGTACGCGCTCCTGGCGGAGTGACGGAAGGCCAGGGGGAGAGGGATCGTCAGACGAGGGCCGAGTGCTCGGCGTCGGACTCGTCGTCGGCCGGGAAGACCCACTTGCGGTAGGACCAGAAGCGGAACACGGTCCCGAGGCCCAGTCCGATCACGTTGGCCGAGATGTTGTCCGCGAGGGGTGAGTCCAGCCCCAGTGCGTAGTGGGAGAACCAGAGCACCGACAGGGTGATGAGCATCGCGATGCCGTTGAGTCCGAAGAACAGCGCGTATTCGCGCCACCGGCTCTCGAGGCCGCCGCGGTGCGAGAAGGTCCAGTTGCGGTTGAGTCCGTAGGACACCGCCGTGGCCGCGACGACCGCGATCGCCTTCGCCGTGAGGGGCTTGTCGTCCAGCAGGCCGCTGCCCGCGTACATGAGGAGGTTGAAGAGGCCGACGTCGACGACGAGGGCGATGAGACCGACGACGCCGAACTTGCTGAACTCGCGGACCAGGCCGCGCAACGGGGACATCAGCGAGGCGAGAGCCGAACGCTTGTTCTCGGCCCGCATGAGCTCCACGACAGTCACTTCCTCACGCTACCCGGTGTTCGGGCCGCCCAAACAGGTAGCCACTAGTGTGCATCGTATGACGGACACCCGACCTGGAGTGGATCCGCCGCGCGGGTTCCCCGTCGTCGGCATGGTGGGCGGGGGCCAGTTGGCCCGCATGACGCAGCAGGCCGCGATCGCACTGGGGATCGAGTTCACGGTGCTGTCCGCCCGGCCCGACGACAGTGCCGCTCGGGTCGTCCACGACGTCACCGTCGGCGATCCGGACGATCCGGAGGCTCTGTCGGCGTTCGGTCGGCTGTGCGATGTGGTCACGTTCGATCACGAGCAGGTCCCCGCACCGGGACTCGCCGCGCTGGTGGCCAGCGGTACCGACGTGCGCCCGGGTCCCGGGGCGCTGGCGCATGCGCAGGACAAGATCACGATGAGGGAGGCGCTCACCGCCGCGGGCGCGCCGTGTCCACGGTGGCTCGCCTGGACCCCCGAGACCACCATGGCGCACGTCACCGCCGAGATCGGATGGCCCGTGGTCGTGAAGACGTCACGCGGCGGATACGACGGTCGCGGGGTGTGGGTGGCCCAGGACGAGGAGGGCCTCGCAGCGGTGCTGGCGCAGCCGTTGCCGGAGGGCGCCCGGTGGCTGCTGGAGGAGCATGTCCCCTTCGTGGCGGAACTGTCCGCGCAGGTCGCCCGGTCACCCCACGGCCAGGCGGTCGCCTACCCGGTCGTGCAGACGCGGCAGGAGAACGGCATCTGCAAGGAGGTCGTCGCCCCGGCTCCCGACCTTGCGGAGGAGGCCGCCCTCGCGGCCCAGGAACTCGCGCTGCGCATCGCGGGTGATCTCGACGTCGTCGGGATGCTCGCGGTCGAGATGTTCCTCGCCCCGGACGGGTCGATCTCGGTCAACGAGCTCGCGATGCGGCCGCACAACTCGGGCCACTGGACGATCGAAGGCGCGCAGACCAGTCAGTTCGAGAACCACCTTCGGGCGGTCCTGGACCTGCCGCTGGGCAGTCCGGCGCCCGTGGCCCCCTACAGCGTCATGGTCAACGTGCTGGGGGGTGAGCACCCCGACATGTACCGCGCCTTCCGCCATGTCATGGCGCGGGACCCCGGCCTGCACGTCCACATGTACGGCAAGGAGGTCCGCCCCGGTCGGAAGATCGGTCACGTCACGGTGTGCGGTGACGACGTCGACGAGTTGCTCGCCCGCGCCCGCCACGCCGCGGATTACCTGACGGGAGTCATCGATGAATGAGAACGCGCCACTGGTCGGTGTCGTCATGGGCAGCGACAGCGACTGGCCCGTCATGGCGGATGCGGCACAGGTGCTGGCGGACTTCGGGATCCCCCACGAGGTCGATGTCGTCTCCGCGCACCGGATGCCCGACGAGATGCTCGAGTACGGACGCCGGGCCGCCGGTCGCGGCCTGGCGGTGATCATCGCCGGCGCGGGCGGCGCGGCGCATCTGCCGGGCATGCTCGCCGCCGTCACGGCGCTGCCGGTGATCGGGGTGCCGGTGCCCCTGGCCCGGCTCGACGGCATGGACTCGCTGCTGTCCATC
>CAIWTL010000694.1 GCA_903915555.1 uncultured Micrococcales bacterium
GGAGCGGCCATCGCCAGGCTCGAGGGCACCAACGTGAGCGACAGGGCGACCGTGAGGCAGGCACCGACGAAACGACCGGGGGACTTCACGGGTCAACGGTAGGTTCCCTCGTTGGCTCACGCCCGGCTCGGGCGCTGACTCCCAGGCAAATCTGATGGGCTAGATGGCCACCGTGACTGGCCGGGATCGGCTGCTGCCCATGGCGTTGGTGGTGATCGCGCGGCAGGTGTAGCGGTAGCCGAACTCGAGACGCAGGACGGCTTCGCCGTCGACGACCGGCCCTGAGACAGCGTCGACGGCTGCCTTAGCCGGGGCGCGCGGCACGCAGGCTACGGTCGTTTGGGTACCGGGATCGGCGCTAGAACCGGGTACGACGACGAATTGGACGCGACTCTCGCCCAGGATGTACGCCTCGCGGATGCGCGGCGTACCCGGCTTGCCGGCAATGGTGACTGTGACAGGGCTCGAGGGGACTGACACCAGGTCGCCCGCCGTGGCCACCGCCGTTACCTCGTAGGTCTCACCGACGGCGAGGCCCTCAATGTGGCAGGAGGCGCCCCCCGACTGCACAACGCTCGCGCAGGTCCCGGGCCGCGCGGTCGGTGACACCGGCGTTGCGGTGAAGGTGATCAGGTCGACGCGCGTGGTGCTGCCCGCTGTCGCCTTCACCTCGATGCCCAGCCCGTGCGGGGTTGCCGAGGTGATCACCGGAGGGGCGAGAGACGTATCGCTCATGTCGACGCCCTCGCTGGCCAGCCAGTCGAGTGCGCTGCTGGTCCTGGCGTAAACCCCGGGGCGCTTCCTGGGCATCTCCTCGCCGTTGTCGCGGAATCCGGCACATCCGTCTCCGACGCTGACGACACCGACAAGCCGCGCGCTGACGCCAACACCGGCATACAGGGGGCCACCGGAGTCGCCCTGGCACGTGTCGATGATGTTCGTCGTTCCCGACACGACACCGATGGCACAGACGGCGTCGGCGATGTTGATCTGATTGCCGAAGCCGTAGAAGTCGATGCCATCGACCTGGTAGGGGATCGTGCGGCTGGCACAGACGCGGTCAGGAAGGACGACGAGATCTGCGATGAGAACTCGGTTGCTGGCAGGTCCTTGAACGGAGATGTAGCCGAAACCTGCGGACTTGACCGGCTGCCCCTTGGACAGAGCGGTAGCCGATCGTGGCGCGTTGGCGACGAGCATGGGAGTGGCACCAGGAATCGGAGTTGCCAGGGTCAGGACGGCGATGTCATTGGCGAAGGTCACCGGGCTGTACTGCGGGTGGACAGCGACGTCAACCGTGGCCAGGTTGGGAACCGGTCGCGAAGTCGTGCTCGACCACCCCACCCTGACGCGGGTGGGGTCCAAGGCCGCACCCTGCGAGTCGACCACGCAATGGGCGGCAGTCACCACGTGCAGTGCGTCGACCAGGGTGCCTCCGCACGACAGAGAGCCGCCCTGCACGGATACCAGTGCGCGTATCTCACCTGGCTCGGGATCGCGACCATTGACGACCTGGGGGTCGATGCGTGCGGCCAGGGCCGGAGACCCGGCAAGGACCGCGAAGGCTGTTGCCGCCCCCAGCGCAGCCCGGCGCCAACGCCCCCGCCATTCGTGCATGGCGTCACCGTAGGCGAAGATCAGCATGTTTGGTCGGATGAGCGAACGAGGGAGCGTCATGGGAACCGCAGTGATCACCGGCGGCACGTCGGGCATCGGTCTGGAGTTCGCCCGGACCCTGGCCAGTCGCGGACATGACATCTGCCTTGTTGCACGCGACCGGCAGCGGTTGGAGCAGGTGGCTGACGAGCTTCGAGTGCATCGAGTCACTGTCGAGGTCCTCGCCGCCGACCTGTCTGATCGCGCGGGCATGGCCATCGCCGAGGAGCGGCTGGCCGATCCGAGCCGGCCCGTGGAGATCCTGGTCAACAACGCCGGCTTCGGCGCGCCGCAGCGGTTCGCCGACGGTGACCTCGACGTTGAGCAGCGCATGCTCGATGTGCTGGTGACCGCGACCATGCGTCTGACCCGCGCCGCGCTGCCGGGCATGGTGGCCCGTGGCACCGGGGCCGTGCTCAACGTCAGCAGCGTGGCGGGATGGATCACCGGAGGCACGTACTCCGCGGCCAAGGCGTGGGTGACGGTCTTCAGCGAGAGCCTGTCGGTCGAACTTGCCGGCACCGGCGTACACGTCACCGCTGTGTGCCCCGGCTACACCCACACGGAGTTTCACCAGCGTGCCGGCATGGAGATGGAGTCGGTGTCGGGGTGGATGTGGCTGGATGCCCAGGATGTCGTCGACCAGGCGCTGCGCGATGTGCGCAAGGGCAAGCC
>CAIWTL010000695.1 GCA_903915555.1 uncultured Micrococcales bacterium
AGCGTACTTGCCGGCACACATCGGGTACGCGTCGCGGTAGGCCTGGTTCAGGGCCTTGTCCTTGACCGTGATGTACGGGGGGTTGCCCACCACGACGTGGTAGCGGCCTGGCTCCAGGATTCCGGGGTGCTCGTTCACATCCTCGGCCGGATAGGCGTGGGCCAGGAGACCACCGGTGTCGTCGATGGCACCTGCGTCGTCAAGCATGGCTCGTTGCCGCGGCAATCCAGCGAGGAGTGAGTCGCCGACGGCCAGATGGTAGTCGAACGCCGGGGCATCCCTTAGCCGTTTCAGGCCGCAGGCTTGGAGGGCGGCGACGGTGAGGCGAAAGCGGGCGATCGCCACGGCGAATGGGTTCAGGTCGACGCCATGGATGTGGTTGAGCGCATGCTGCACTCGCTCGCGGCGATCCATGCCAGGGGCGATTGCGTCCCATCGGTCCAGCAGTCGCTGGAACGCACCGAGCAGGAAGTGCCCTGAGCCACAGGTCGGGTCGATGAGCCGCAGGCCCTTGAGCCCGAATTCCTCCAGGGCCGGTTCGAGAGTTTGGTCGAGGATGAACTCCTCCACGAACACCGGCGTCTGCAGCAGCGCGTACTTCTTCTTCGCCAAGTCCGACAGGTCTTGGTAGAGGTCGCCCAGGAATCGGGTGTCCAGCGTCGGGTTGGCGAGCGAGTGGGCCAAGTCCCCTTCGGCGGTGCGGGTGCGCCAGAACGCCAAGATCGCGTTACAGGCATCTGCTCCCAGCGGTGCAGTCCACACGGGGGAATGTGCCCGGTCGAGGACACCGGCGCTGGCGGGTAGGTCGGCGACGGCGGCGAAGCACGCCCGTAACCAGTCGCGGGAGTTGCGTGACGTCTCCTGGCGGTAGAACTCGGTCTCGGCGTCGGCGGCGTGGCGCGCCCGTTCGCCGTCGCCTGCGATCCAGGTGCCGTCGATGAGTCCGTTGTCCTCGCAGAAACGCACGAACACGCTGCCCAGCACCCACGCGACCGCGGCCTGGTCGATCTCGTCAGTCCGCCAAGCAGACCACGTCAGTCCGGTGCGGCCCCGTTCCCGAGCCTGCTCGTAGGAGCGACGCAGATCCTGCGCCCACGGCAGTTCGGGATCGTCAGAGCGCGCAGTCAGGTCAGCGGTCACGACCTTCAGCAACTTCTTGAGGTCGGCCACCAGTGTCGTGGAGTTCGCGGTCATCTCGTCCTTCGCCTCATCCGGTCGCCGCCGGGGTGAGCATCTCTGCGGGCAGGTCGGTCCAGCCATCCGCACCCAACGGCACCGGTTGCCCCTCCAGGGTCGGGGCGTGGTCCGACACATTCCGGGGCACCAGAATCCAGCGGGCGGCCGGGCGCCGGGTGGTCAGCGAGACCAGTTCCGCCAGGCGCGCCAGTTGCCCGTAGCGAGCCACGGGAGCGATATCGGTGAGGAGCAGAGGTTGGGATTCCTCGTTGACCGACTTCCACGCCCGATCCAGGGCCGTCGCGACCAGACGTGACAGCTTGCCGCGATCGGGGCTGTCCGAGTCTTTGGCGTCGACCTGCAGCAGGAACTGCCAGTCGATACCGCTGGCAGCGGCGATGTCCTTCATCTCCCGGATCAGGTCGGCGGTGAGATTCACCGGGGTCACACCGTAACGGTCGGCGAGCACCTGCGGGGTGGCGGCCAATCGGCTGGGAGGCACCGCGATCACGACCGCGGAGTTGGCCTCCAGCGAGGCGCGCAGACGCTGGTCGACGGCGTCGTAGGCCGGGAACACCGCGCCGGGGGCGTAGACCGTAGAGGTGTGCAGCAGAGACCTGGTGGAGGTGGTGGTCCGGGAGTACTGGTGACCGTCCCACGACAGGTCCGGGCTGGCCGCCGACACCAGACTGTCCAGACTCGGCCGCGCAGGTAATGGAGCGGCCAGGGGGAAGCGGGCGGCAACGGTGCGCCGCAGCCACTCCTCGGCGACCACATGGTGGCCGACCCGTCCCCTGAGTACGGCGGCGATGGCAGGCGCGGGTGGCAGGTCGCGCCGGTAGAGCTCACCTCGACTGGACACGGCGGCGGTGTCGCTGATCGCGGCTCCGAGGGTGAGCAACCGTCCAGGGTCGGCGATGCCGGTGGCGGGTGCCTCGGGGTGTTCGTTGACCAGGGCCAAGGAACGGATCGGGGCCATCGGATCCTCTGAATCCGCGACGGCTGCTGAGACGACATCGGCCAGCTGACGGGCGGCTGCGATCCGGGGGGCGGTCTGCGCCCCGTCGCCCATGTCGGTGAGCGCGATGACGATCGCCGGGGAGTCGGCGGCGCGGGACACCGTCAGGTCGCGGGAATCGACCTCATCCATGTCGACC
>CAIWTL010000696.1 GCA_903915555.1 uncultured Micrococcales bacterium
CGGCAGCGGACCGGAGTTCCCGATACACGTCGTGCACCCGTATCCGACGAGGTCGAACCCGAGCTTGTCGAGGTACGGCGTCAGACCGGACCGGTCGTAATAGTCCGTGACGACCTGCGAGCCGGGGGCGAGTGTCGTCTTGACCCAGGGCTTTCGGGTGAGGCCCCGCTCCACGGCATTCTTGGCGAGCAGTCCGGCGCCGATCATGACGCTGGGGTTCGACGTGTTGGTGCACGAGGTGATGGCCGCGATCACGACGGCCCCATGGTCGATCTCGACGGCCGATCCGTCGCCGAGGATCACAGTGGTGGGTCGACTGGGCCGGGGCGCCGCGGCGGGATCCCCCTCCTGTGGGGGGACGCTGTCGGCCACCCCCCCGCTGATGGGGTCGGACGCGGGTGAACTGACCGCGTCCGCCTCGTCGCGAGGATCGAGCGCGGGAACATGATCGAGGACGGCATTGCGGAAGGCCTCCCGCGCCGTGGTCAGCGCGATCCGGTCCTGCGGCCGTTTGGGGCCCGCAAGGGATGGCACGACGGTGCCGAGGTCCAGGGAGAGGTACTCCGAGTAGGTCGCCTCCACCGCGGGGTCGTGCCACAGTCCCTGTTCCTTGGCGTAGGCCGCCACGAGAGCGATCTGCTGCTCATCGCGCCCGGTCAGCCGTAGGTAACGGATCGTCTCGTCGTCGACGGGGAAGATGGCGGCGGTCGACCCGTACTCGGGACTCATGTTGCCGATCGTCGCCCGGTTGGCCAGCGGGACCGACGCGACCCCGTCGCCGTAGAACTCGACGAACTTGCCGACGACACCATGCTGACGGAGCAGTTCGGTGATGGTGAGAACCAGGTCGGTGGCGGTGGCGGCCTCGGGCAACTCGCCGCTGAGGCGGAAGCCGACAACACGCGGGATCAGCATGCTGACCGGTTGTCCCAGCATGGCGGCCTCAGCCTCGATGCCGCCCACGCCCCAGCCGAGGACACCCAACCCGTTCACCATCGTGGTGTGCGAGTCGGTCCCCACGCACGTGTCGGGGTAGGCGCGCCCATCGGCGGCCATGACGACACGGGCCAGGGCCTCGACGTTGACCTGGTGGACGATACCGGTGCTCGGCGGGACGACCTTGAACCCGGTGAAGGCGGTCTGTCCCCACCGCAGGAACTGGTAGCGCTCCCTGTTGCGCTCGTACTCGAGGTCCACGTTCCGCACCGCGGCATCCGCGCTACCGAAGAAGTCGGCGATCACCGAGTGGTCGATGACGAGCTCGGCCGGGGCGAGGGGATTGATCCGCTCGGGATCACCGCCGAGGGTCTTGACCGCCTCCCGCATGGTGGCGAGATCGACCACGCACGGCACCCCGGTGAAGTCCTGCATGATCACACGTGCCGGCGTGAACTGGATCTCGTCACTGGGGACGGCCGTCGCATCCCAGCCCGCGAGGGTGCGGATCTGGTCTGCGGTGACGTTGGACCCGTCCTCGGTGCGCAGGAGATTCTCCAACAGGACCTTGTGCGTGAACGGAAGCCGGGCGGTGTCGGGGAGAGCGTCGATCCGGAAGATCTCGTAGTCGTGATCCCCGACCGTCAGAACCGACCTTGCCTTGAAACTGTCGATGGACATGACTCCCTCTCGTCACCTGCGCGATCCGGCCGACGACACCGTCACCGAGGATCTCGTCGCCCGATCCGCATGACCGGGACACGACCGACGCAAGTCTAGTGGGCGGTGTCGGGGACGCGCCGCCACCGGTCTCCCGACGATCCGGGATCAGCGATCGAAGATGGCCACCGACTCCACGTGGTGACTCATGGGGAAGAGGTCGAAGGCGTCCAGGGCACGCAGTCGCCACGAGTCGCCCACCAACGTGCGGGTGTCCCGCGCGAGCGC
>CAIWTL010000697.1 GCA_903915555.1 uncultured Micrococcales bacterium
GTGAGCGCACCGGCGCCGATCAGGCCATCGGACGGTGGCAGCACATCCATCGCGAGTCCGGTGACGAACCCGGCGACGACACCCGGCGTGCGACCACCCGCGAGCGCGACGGCGACCACGGCACACACGACGAGGTCGGGCGCGGCCATCGGCAGGCGGGCCATGACGGTGAACTGCACGAGCACGGCACCGAGCAGCCACAGCGCGGCCACGAGGTACTGCCACTGCCGGGGGGTCACGGGGCGACTCCGTCCGGTGGGGTCAGCACGATGACGTGGTCGACCGTGCCGGCGCGGGTGGCCGGCTCGAGGGTCACCGTCCGGTCGAGATCTCCGAGCGAGCCCTCGACCTCACGCACCGTCCCCAACGGCAGTCCGGCGGGGTAGGGCCAGCCGTCGGCGGACCCTAGTGTGACGATCCGCTGACCCACCTCGACAGGCGCGAGGGGGTCCAGGTGATCGAGTCGGGCGGAGTCGCCACCCTCCCCCCGCACGAGTACGGCGTGTTCGCCGATGCGGCCGGCCACGTCGCTGCCGGGATCGGTGACGAGTCGGACGGTGCTGGTGGCGGGTCCCACGTCGGCGACCTTGCCGATCAGGCCGCCGCTGACCAGGACCGGGGCATCGACCACGATCCCGTCGCCGGATCCGACGTCGAGGGTGACGGCCGCCGATGCGGGGCCGGGCGCGGCGGCGACGACCCGCGCGGTGACGGCGCCCCGGGCCATCCGGTCGGCGTCACGCCGCGCCTCGGCGGCGCCGTCCAACTCCTGCAGCTTCTCGGCCAGCAGATCCGCCCGGACCGCGGTGCGGCGGTTCTCGTCGCGCAACCGGTCGACCTCCTGCTGCAGCGACTCGAGGTCGGCCCGGCGGAACTCACCGGCACGCACCGGCCCGAGGACTGCGCCCGCACCCTCCTGCAGGGGACCGCCGACGGCCTGGCCCAGTGAGCGCAACAGGTCGGTGGGACCGCTGCGGAGGTCCAGGAGCATGAGGGACAGGGCGGCGGCGACGAGGACGATGGTGACCGGACCCGACCCCCACCGACGGCGCCGGGCGCCCGCCGTGCGGCGCACGGTCTCGCGGTCACGGGTCGTGGTGCTCACCGGGGGTCACCGCCGAGGTCGGTTCATCAGCAACGGCTGGAGGTCGGAGAACTCCTCGACGCACCGACCCGCCCCCAGGGCGACGCATCGCAGTGGATCGGGGGCGGTGCGCACGGGCATGCGCGTCTCGTGCTGGATCCGCAGGTCGAGGCCGCGCAGCAGGGCACCGCCGCCGGTCAGGACGATGCCGCGGTCCATGACGTCGCCGGCCAGTTCGGGCGGGGTGCGGTCGAGGGTGGAACGTACGGCGTCGACAACGGCTGTCACCGGCTCATCGAGGGCCTCGCGGATCTCCGCCGCCGACACCACGACAGTGCGCGGCAGCCCGGAGACGAGGTCCCGGCCGCGGATCTCGGCGTCCGGTTCGTCGGCCGCCGGGTAGGCGGAACCGATGGACACCTTGATGCGTTCCGCGGTCCGCTCCCCCAACAGCAGCGAGTAGTGCTTCTTCATGTGCTGGACGACGGCATCGTCCATGGCATCGCCGCCGACCCGGGCCGACATGCTCACGACCACGCCACCGAGGGACACGACCGCCACCTCGGTGGTACCGCCGCCGATGTCCAC
>CAIWTL010000698.1 GCA_903915555.1 uncultured Micrococcales bacterium
CGTTCCGTGACGAGACCCCGAACCGGGGTTCAACTGAGGGAGAAATACATCATGGCTCATGACGATCTGGATGACCTCTTCGATAGTGAAGAGTCGGAATCCGCCCTGCCTAAGAAGTTGAGGGCAAAGATCGACGAACTTTCGTCCAAGCTAAAGGAGCTTTCGGAGGAGAACGCTTCACTGAAGGCTGGCCAGCGTAAGGCGGATCTGAACCAGATCCTCCAGGACAACGGCTACAGCCCGAAGATTGCGAACTTCATGCCAACCGATCTTGAGCTTACATCTGAGTCAATCAAGGCTTGGCTGGACGAGAACGGCGACGTGTTCTCTGGGGCGCGTCTGGGCCAGCCTGTGACTGAGGAGCATACGACGGCACCGCCGTCTAAGCCCGAGGCGCAGGTAAAGATGGACATGGCGGAGATTGGGCCTGAGTCAACCATTACGGTCCCCGCCGATTTGGAGGCGCGCATTTCTGGCGCCAAGACGATGGATGAGCTCATGGCCGTCCTTCGCTCCGCATAACTCACTCGCCAACATGAAGGAGGTTTGGCATGGCTGACGTGCCTACCACTACCAGTGTGTTGACGAACCTCGTCAAGACGGCCTTCTCGAAGGTCGTGGACATGCAGCTCTGGACAGAGCCCATGTACCGCCGTTTCGCAACGGTGGAGTACACGGACCTGACCAGCCCCGGTTCGTCAATCACCAAGTACATCCACGCCGACCTGGCTAACGCCACGTCGACGCTGGCCGAGACGACTGACCCGGATGCGGTTGCCCTGAGCAACCCGTCCTCGGTGAGCATCACGCTCAACGAGTACGGCAACGCGACCGTGTCGACTCTTCGCCTGCGTCAGTTCTCCCTGAGCAACATTGACGTTGCCCAGGCCGAGCTGGTGTCCCGCAACCTGCGGAACTCGCTCGACAAGCTCGTCCTTGATGTGCTGCGTCAGGGCACGAACGTGGTCTACTCGAATGCGGGCAACGTGGATACCACGGGTCCGACGAACACGGTCGGTGCAACCGACGTGTTCAGCTCCAAGCTGGTCCGCTACTCGGTCGCCAAGATGCGTGGCCGTGCGGCCCTGGAGTTCGACGATGGCTACTTCATCGGCTTCATCCACCCGGATGTAAGTCATGACCTTCGCGCCGAAACAGGTGTCGCAAACTGGCGCGATCCGCACGTGTACAACGGCACTGGCACTGACCTCATCTGGAAGGGTGAGATCGGTGTGTACGAGGGCGTAAAGTTCATCGAGACCCCGCGTAACTACAGCGCCGCTGATGGTGCATCCTCCGCGACCGTGCATCGCACGCTCATCCTCGGCAAGGAAGCCCTTGCAGAGGCTGTGGCGATCGAGCCCGGCATCGTTGTGTCGCCGCAGATCGACCGCTTCCGCCGCTTCATGACGGTGGGCTGGTACGGACTGCTCGGCTGGAATCGCTACCGCGAGGAGTGCCTCCAGCGCGTGGAGTCAATCGCCTCCATCTGATCCAGCTACCTGGGTTGGTTCTCAGTCCCGACAGGATGTGCGGGACTGGGGACGAGCCTTGGTGCTCGATGCCACCCACCACTAGAAGGAGAACAACGTGGCGAATGCTCTCTACCCCAAGGGCAAGGAGCGCATCCTTGACGAGACCATCGGTCTCAGCAACGACACCATCAAGGCTGCCCTGCTCCGCAGCTACACCTACGATTCTGCCGATGAGGACCTGGCCGACGTGACAAGCAGCGGTGCCACTGTCGTGGCCACTGCGACCCTGTCTGGCAAGACCTTCACATCGGGCGTGTTCGACGCTAACGACGTGACCTGGACTGCTGTAGCCAATGGTGCTGCCTGTGACAACTTCGTCCTGTACAAGGACGGTGCTACCGATGCAGACCGCCAGCTCATCATGTACGTGGATTCTTACACCAATCTTCCGGTGACGCCCAACGGTGGCGACATCACCATTACCTGGGACTCTGGGTCCAACAAGATCTTCGCCTGGTGAGATAAATGACTGGGATCATCGACCGCCCAGTCTTTCCGCTAGGTCTACCCGACCCGTCTATCCGCATAGTCGGAGCTGGACTATCCGATGGTGCTGCACTCGGGTCTGGTTCGGTAGATGCGCGGATCGAACTTGGTGGATCTGCGCTTCTTGACGCTCCCAATCTGGGAGATGGGTCGATCACCATTGGTGCGGTTCCCCTAGCCGGGACTGGCCTAGCTGACGGTGTCTCGTTCGGCACGGGCGGCATCTCGGTCGGGGGAGTGAACGTTGTCGATGACGAAACGGACACATTCACCCCGACATTCGGAACTGGCTCAGTCAATCCAGGCCCAGTTGACCTGCCAGGTACCGGACTTTCCGATCAGGTCACCTTTGGCCTGGGTGAGGCCACAATCGGGGGCATCAGTGTCCTCGACGACGAGAACGACGTCTTTACGCCAGTGTTTGGTACTGGCCTGGTGGTCCCGACCTACGCGATCACCGGCACGGGACTGACGGATTCAGTCTCATTCGGATCGGGATCTATCTCGACTGGCCCAGTGTCACTGGGCGGCTATGGCATTCCGCCGGAGCCTCGCGTGGGACGCGGCACCGTCGTGCCCACGTACATCTACTTCGTGGGACCGAAACTGACTTACGGTCATGGCCGTCGCAACTCTCCCCTGTGGTGGGTGGAGCAAAGGGACGGCATCACCCTGCTGAAGCAGTCTGGCGTGTGGACCGAAGTCATGTATCCAACTGGCGACGAGATCGCTGCTGCTGAGAAAGCCTTCCGTGGCGGGTACCGAACCCCCATCACGGGAACAGAAAAGGCCGAGCTCGTAGCTGCCGGGTATGGCAGCTACATCGAGGAGGAGTAATGGCGTGTAGGTCAGGGTGTTCCACCCGAGACCATGCCTCGTGGGGTGAGTGTGCTCGCGCTGCCAGCTTGAAGATTGCCTACTGCGGCATCGGGGGCGGTGACGCCACCGCTCAGAAGAAGTGGGATCGGGAGCTGGACTCCTACAAGTCGGCACGAAAGCAGGGCATCCAGCCTCGCACCACGAAGGCTGGGGACGTGAGGGCTGCGGTGGAGATCTCCGACCGTATCGGTTCAGCTTTCCAGGCGGTGTGACGTGGCAACTTTCTCCCAGACAATCGACGAGGTCTTGTCGATGCTTCGGGGCTATGTGCGTGACCAGGAACTGTCCACGCACCTGAGCTCGGGGATCAACTCGACGGCTTCGTCGATTTCGGTGAATGATGCCTCTGTCTTGTCGCGCGGTAGGGCTGAGATCGGGTCGGAGGTCATCTGGATCGACTCAGTGAACCGTGCCACGAATGTGGCGACGATCGCTCCCTATGGGCGTGGCATGGATGGATCTACGGCAGCCTCCCATTCGTCCAATGCTCGGGTCGTGTTTCAGCCATTGTTCCCCAGGTTCTCGGTGGCCAGGGCAATCAACGACACGTTGCGTGGTGTGGACGGCACGCTATTTGGCATTGGCTCTACGACACTGACAGCGAATGCGGCCTACGTGACCTACGCCCTGCCTGCTGATACAGACTCAGTTATTCAGGTGAACTGGCAGGTGGTTGGCCCTACTCGCGAGTGGATTCCCGTTCGACGCTACAGCGTCGACTTGAATGCCAACACGGTGACCTGGACTACTGGCAAGACGATTGACATCTATGACCCGATCACCCCTGGCCGGACCATCGACATCAAGTATCGGAAGTCTGTCGCGCCTCTATCCGCAGAGGCGGACGTCTTTGAGACAGTGACGGGCCTTGCCGAGAGGGCCCGTGACTGCATCGTTCTCGGGGCTGCTTATCGCTTGCTGTCCAGTGTGGACATGGGTCTGATCGCAACTAGGGCGATTGAGGCCAACACGATGGATTCCAAGATCACCCCTGGTGCTGGACAGAACGCTTCCCGCTTCATGTTCCAGTTGTTCCAGACACGTCTTGCCGAAGAGCGGGCGTGGCTTCTCGACCAGTATCCAGCTCAACTCCATTACATGAGGTAGCCCATGCCACGTCGCTATTACAGTTCCACGGCGGTTGAGACCACCTTGACCGCTCAGGTATCCAACTCGGCCACGACCTTGCCCGTGGCCTCGACTTCAGGATTCCCCGGTTCGACTCCTTACACCCTGATCCTCGATGAGGGGACGGTCAGTGAGGAGATCGTGACGGTCACTGCGGTGGCTTCCTTGAACTTGACGGTCACCCGTGGGGCCGATGGAACCACAGCCGTGTCCCATTCCAATGGGGCCACGGTCAAGCATGGCGTATCGGCTCGTGACTTCGATGAGACGAACAGCCATGTGAACGACACCACTACTGACGTTCACTCACAATATGTCTTGAAATCGCTCATTGACGCCAAGGGCGACCTCATCGTCGGCACCGCCGACAACACTCCCGCACGCCTAGCCGTAGGCGGCACTAACGGGCACGCCCTCAAGATCAACTCCGCGACAGCCACAGGGCTGGAATGGGGAGCCGTCACGACGACAGGTGAGGACGACCAGATCGTGCTC
>CAIWTL010000699.1 GCA_903915555.1 uncultured Micrococcales bacterium
CGCGATGTCGCGGGGCAGCGCGGCCGCCGACGAGGACCCCGACGGGTCCGTCGCCGAGGGCTGCGGAGAGGTCGAGGATGTCGAACAGGACACCAGGGCGACACCGAGGACGCCGACGGCGGTCAGCGCGACGACTGCCCGTCGTAACCGCAGGCCTTGTGGACGGGTCGGGGTGTGAACCATGGAGGCAACGCTAGTGCGTTCCCCACTGGCGGCGCCGTGGGTCCGCGCGGGTCAGCGCCCGGTGCAGAGATCGACGCCCTTGAGGGCCAGCACCCGGCCCACCGACGCGTTGACCTGCTCCTCGGAGAGGTCGCCCGACGCCACGGCCTTGCGCAGTTCCTTGTGCACGGCCTTCTGCTCGGACAACTGGTCCCAGAGCGCGATGTCGGCACCGGCGATGATGGCCTGCGTCACCGCCTCCTCGATGTCGCGGCCCTCGGTGACGGCGGCGGCGGACAGCGAGTCGGTCATGACGACACCGGTGAAGCCGTACTTGTCGCGGAGTAGTTGGTAGGTGGCGGACGACAGGGAAGCCGGTTCTCCGCCGCTCAGCCCGGGCACGACGGCGTTGGTGGTCATCACCGCGACCGGGGAGTCCAGCAGCAGCGTCTCGTAGGGCTTGAGGTCCCGCTGCTCCAGCTTCTTGAGCGGGGGTGTCTTGGCGGACTCGAAGTCGGTGTTGCCGCTTCCCGAGCCCAGACCCGGGAAGTGCTTCAGGACGGGGATGATCCCCTGCGAACGAAGGCCGTCGGCGAAGGCGCCCGCGTACTTGGTCACGGTCGCGGGGTTGCTGCCGAAGGATCGGTCCCCGACGACTGCGTCGTCGTACTGGTTGCTGACGTCGACGACCGGGGCGAGGTCCATGTTGAGGGACAGCTTGTTCATGGCGCGGCCGATCTTCTTGGCCAGCCGCTTCACCTGACGCGGTGTCATGGTGTCCGCCATCTCACGGGCCGAGGGCAGGTAGCCGACCTCATCGGTCAACCGCTGGACCCTGCCACCCTCCTCGTCGACGGCGAGGAAGGGCGGGGTCTGGCCGCCCGCATCGACAGCCTGCGCCAGTTCGTTGTTCGCATACGAGTAGGTGGAGGTCCCGAGCACGTTGACGCCGCCCACGTTGCCCTTGGCGATCTGGTTCACCGCGGCCCGCACGGCGGTCTCTCCAGCGTCGGCGTAGATGGCGCCCATCAGCAACTGGCCGAGGCGGCGGTCGAGGTCCCACTTGGCGAGTTGTTGCTCGTTGGTGCAGTCCCCGGATGCGGCGAGCGAGCTGTTGGGGTCCGATGCAGCCCCGCCGCCCTGGGAACATCCGGCCAGGGCGGTGGCGCCCGCCAGGACACCGGCGGCAAGTGACACGCGCATGCGGGATCTCATGCGCCAAGGCTAAGTCGCCGCTCGCTCCTGGCCGGTACGTGGTGGAGTGGTGCCCCTCCTGCTGTAACCACAGCGTGACCTCGCCCGCCTTCGTCCCCAGGGGCCTTTCCGAGGACGGCGTTCGCCGGCGCAGGGAGCAGGCGCGCGGAATCGCGTGGAAGTGCGCGCGGGATCGCCCTCGGTGACGGGCTGGTCACCGAATGTGAATACGTAGAGTAGTCGACGCTCCTGAATGCGCCTCGCCTCCCTGGTCCGGGCTCCCCTGCGCCCGAAGGGCCGTGCGACCGGCCGGAATGACGAATTTTTCCTTTACTGGCAGGGAAATCCGCTGGTCGGGGGAGGATCGATAGCCACCTGTCCGAGATAGAGGAAGGGCACCGTCCGTGATTCTGATCACGCTCTGACATGGTTCACCATTGCGTTGAGTCACCTACAGTGGGCACGTGGCTGGGGGCCACAGGCACACAAGGGGGTCTGGGCC
>CAIWTL010000700.1 GCA_903915555.1 uncultured Micrococcales bacterium
CTCAACGATCACCACCGACGACACCCCTGGTTGGCAGGTGGTCATCCCCGACGACACCGCCGTCGTCAACGCCTACGTCCCGCTCTCCGTGCTCCCGAGCATCACGACCGACCAACTCAATGGGCTGCGCAACTCCCCCAACGGCCTCACCTCCGCGGGTGCCGTGCAGGTGCGCCCCACGTCGATGACCGGTCCCGCCAGTGTGACGGTGAGCCCCGGCAGCAATGCCACCTTTTTGGTCACCGGATATCCCGGCATCGGGCCGACAATCACCTATCAGTGGCAAAGGAGCACCGACGGCACGTCCTGGAGCAACATCCCCGGCGCCCAGACGACCTCGCTCACCCTGTCGTCGGTCACCACATCCGACTCAGGACTGCAGGTGCGCGCCCTCGCCGCTGATGCCTATGGAAACAACGGCACTTCGGCGGTAGCGACACTGACCGTCTCGTCAGGACCCCCACCGGGCGATCCCCCGGGCGCCCCGCGCGATCCCCGCGCCACGGCGGGCACCTCGAGTGCCACCGTCACATGGGAGGCACCGAGCAGCAGCGGTAGCTTCCCGGTGTCGGCGTACCAGGTGCGCAATGACATCGACGCCAACGGGTGCCTGATATCCGTCGCTCTCGGCACTCCCCTGCAGTGCACCATGGACCGCCTGGCCGACGGTCGCGCCTACCGCTTCTCCGTGCGCGCTCTCAATGGTGCGGGCTGGGGCGCGTGGTCGGACTGGAGCGCAGCGGTCACCCCGGAGCCGCCAACTCCCACGAAGACGATCACGATCGTTGGCACGCGCGAGGGTCGCGAAGTGGTGGTCAGGGGATCGTCGACGGGGCTTGCCGGTGCACAGGTCCAGGCCATGGTGAGGCTCGTTGGCCAGACCGCATACACGCGCGGAGCCTTGCGTCCCGTCGACGAGGCCGGTCGATTCACGTGGACGCGATCGACACCGAAGAGGGTGTCGGTCTACTTCGAGAGTGGTGCGATCGTCTCCAACCGCGTCACCATTCGCGGGCGCTAACTGCCCGCGCGAGTTCACGGGCTGGCGGACCGTGACGCGACCCCCAGATTGATAACGGGCATTTCGGGCGCCTAGGCTTGCTCCCGCAGGCCGGAGTCCCGTCCCCCCCGTCGGTGGCTCCGGCCTGCCCTCATCCCCCGCGCGGATGAGCGCCGATATCGATCGGCAAAAGTCTCTGCACGTACCGCCAGTGAGCGATAATTTACGTTGAACAATAAACGCGTCGATGTCGCCGGGCCTTCCGGCAACGGCAGGCCGCGCTCACGGCGATACACAGAAGGGACGCGCTATGGCGAGGAGTCGTAAGCCCCGAGAGGTCATTGCCGGCATCGAGATGACCGATGAGGAAGTCGACCGCATCGTCGAGGAGACCGTTCAGGCTGCACTCGACGGCAAGGGCACGTGGTACTTCCCTCAGCGCGGCCGCCCGTCACTCACCGGCAAGCGCGAGCCCTCGCCCCACGTCGGGTTCCGCGTCTCCCCCGAGCTCCGCCAGCGCGCCGA
>CAIWTL010000701.1 GCA_903915555.1 uncultured Micrococcales bacterium
GCCGCCCATGCGATCTCGGAACGTGGGATCACGAGGGCCCGGGGACCGCGCAGGACAGCCACGAGAGCGGCCAGGATGGCGGCGGAGAGGGCGAAGCGGGTTCCCATGCCCAAGAAGGCGGGGATGGTCTCCACCACCACGGCCATTCCGAGGTAGGTGGACCCCCACAGGACGTAGACGATGCCGAGGGCTCCCCAGACGCGCGCGTCCGACCGTTCTCCGCCGGCAGCGTGCATGGGTGGTCCTCTCCCGATCGGGGCTCCGCCACGCTACCCCCGCGCGCGTCAGCGCACGGAACGGATCGGTATCACGGCGAGTGCGCCCAGGAGGGTGATGATCGCTGTCGCCAGGTACAGCGACGTGTAGCCGCCGAGCTCCGTCACGAAGAGGGCGCACAGCACCGGAGCGAGCACCTGGGGCATGGAGTTCGCGATGTTGATCACCCCGAGATCACGGGCCCGGTCGTCGGGGTTCGGCAGTACCTGGGTGATGAGCGCCTGGTCCACCCCGAGGTACCAGCCGTAGCCGATGCCCAGGACGACGGCAGCGAGCATGGCGATCCCGAAGCCGGCGGTGTCGGCGGGGACGAACGCGAGGATCACTCCGGCGATCGCCATGACGATCGTGGCCGTGATGACGAAGATCTTGCGGCGCCCGCTGCGGTCGGAGATCCAGCCGCCGAGGACTGCCGTGAGGACCATGCCGAGGGTGTAGATGAGCAGCAGGGTCGTCTGCTGCTGCCCCGCCTGTTCGGGGGGGAAGTCGAGGTGGTCCTGCAGGAAGAACAGCAGGTACAGCGTCGCCATCGCGAACCCCAGCGACACGAGGAACCGCGCCAGCCACGCCCACCCGAAGTCCGGGTGCTCGCGGGGGGACACCCAGAAGCCCTTGAGGAAGGGGCCGAGTTGGAAAGGCGGTCGATCCTCCTTCGGGAGTGGGGGGTCCTTGAGGATGAAGATGAAGGGGAGCACGAACAGGACGAAGAGCACCGCGGTCACGTACGAGCCGCCGTCGATGGACAGGATGACGTAGGTGACGAGCCCGACCCCGATGACGGGACCGATGGCCTGCGCGAGTCCGATCAGACCCGACGCGAGGCCGCGTTGGTCCACCGGGACCTGATCGGGGACTGTGGCGGTCAGACCCGCATACGCGGAGTTGACGGCGAACTGGACCACCAGCCACAGCACCGTCAGGGTGAAGACCGTCGTCATATGGGGCATCAGGATCAGCCCCACGAGCCCCAGGAGGGAGCCGCCGAGTATCCACGGCCGGCGTCGTCCGAAACGCGATGTGGTGCGGTCCGACAGGGCGCCGGCCAGCGGGTTCCCGATGACGGAGCCGATGACACCGACACCTGTCACGACGGCGAGGGCGGCCTCCTTGCCGGATGCGCCGGCGATCTCCTCCGACAGCCGGGGCAGCAGGTTCAGGATCGGCGTGAAGAACGCCAGCATGATGCCGAGGTTCGCGACGGCGAGACCAGCCAGGAAGAGACCGTTGACACGCACGGTCGGCTCCCGCAGGGCGTCGGGCGTGGACGTGGGCTGGGCCATGGCCGCAGGGTAGTCCTGCCGCAGGGCGGGTTCGCAGTGAATCAGGGAGTCGGGATCCGACGTCGGGCGGACTCGTTCCTGGCCTGCGTGGTTCGATAGGACCGGGAGGACACATGCCGGATCTGTACGAGTTCATCATCCGGGACAGCGAGGGCCGCGACTGGGAGATGTGGCACCTCCACGGCCGGGTCGTGATGTTCACGATGCTGCCCGGACCGGGGCCGGCCCCGCAGACGCAGGGCCTCGACCAGCTGGTCGTGATGTTCGCCGCGGACGGACTCGAGGTGGTGGGCGTTCCCGCCGACGAGGCGGCCGCCGTCGGCCATGAGGTGGCCTTCACCGTGTCATCGTCCGCAGAGTCCTCCGGTACCGCGGCCCTGGTGTCGTGGCTGCTCGACGAACTCCCCGGACCGTTCGGCACACGTGTCGCCCAGGGGTACACGAAGTTCCTCATCGGGCGCGATGGCCGACCGGTGGCGCGCTTCGAGGCCACCGCCGATGCGAAGTCGCTGATCCGGGCGGTCCGCGATGCGCTCGGCGCAGCCGTTCCACCCGCTCCGCCCCGGAGCCGCCCGACCGTGGCGCCCCCCTCGGCGCTGCTACCCGTGCCGCTGCCGCCACGGCGTCCCGAGGACGACATCGTCGAGGCGGAGATCGTGGCGGAGTCCAGCACCGAGATCGTGCTGGTCGCCCGGGTGCGCTGACCACCGGTCCGTTGTGGTGCGGGGGCGCGGGGCAGCCGGCGGGTCGGGTGGGTCCGGGCTTGTCGCTCGCGCGGTGGACGGCGCCGCATCCGGGCTAGGGTCGGACCGTGGCTGAACTGCTTCTGGGTCGGACTGTGGCCCCTGACGACGCGACCCCCGTCGATGTCACGGTCGGAACCGGCGACCTGGTGACCCACGGCGTGATCGTGGGTATGACGGGCTCCGGCAAGACGGGCCTCGGCGTCGTCCTCATCGAGGAGTGCCTCAACGCCGGTATCCCCGCGTTGCTGTTCGACCCCAAGGGGGATCTGACGAACGTCGCCCTCGTCTTCGCGGGTCTGACCGGACCGGAGTTCGAGCCGTGGGTGGATCCCGCGCAGGCGAAGGCCGACGGCAGCACGCTGCCCGAGTTCGCCGAGAAACAGGCCACCGTCTGGCGCGACGGTCTGGCCCAGTGGGGCATCGGTCCGGAGCAACTGGCCCAGTACCGCGAGACCCACGACGTCGCGATCTTCACGCCCGGTTCCAGCGCGGGGATCCCCCTGAACATCCTCGGCTCGCTGGCGGCGCCACAGACCGACGACCCTGAGGTGATGGCCGACGAGATCGAGGGTTACGTCACGAGTCTGCTGAGTGTGGTGGGCATCTCGGCGGACCCGCTGTCGTCCCGCGAACACATCCTGCTGAGCAACATCATCCACTCGGCGTGGTCGTCGGGGGAGAGCATCGACCTGCCCACCCTGCTCGCGCGGGTGCAGCAGCCTCCCATGCGCAAACTGGGTGTCTTCGAGTTGGACCAGTTCTTCCCGCCCAAGGACCGGATGGACTTCGCCCTGCGGCTCAACGCGGTCCTGGCGGCACCCGGTTTCCAGAGTTGGATCAGCGGGGAGCCCATCGACATCCAGTCCATGCTGTGGACCGCCGACGGGCGTCCGCGGTGCGCCGTCGTCACGACCGCGCACCTGTCCGATGAGGACCGGCAGAGCGCCACCTCCCTGATCCTGTCCAAGGCCGTCACCTGGATGCGCCGGCAGAGCGGCACGACCGACCTGCGTGCCCTCCTCTACATGGACGAGGTCGCGGGATACCTGCCGCCGACCGCAAATCCCCCCACGAAGAAGCCGATCATGCTGCTCATGAAGCAGGCCCGGGCCTTCGGTCTCGGCGTGGTCCTGTCCACGCAGAACCCCGTCGACGTCGACTACAAGGCGCTCAGCAATGCGGGCACCTGGATGATCGGTCGGTTGACCACCGAGCGGGACAAGGCGCGACTGCTCGAGGGGATGTCGTCCGCCGCGGGCGGCGTCGACGTGGGGGCGATCGGTGACAGTATCTCCGCGTTGGGCAAGCGGCAGTTCCTCATCCGCAAGGCCGGCAGGAACGAGGTCGACACGTTCGGCACCAAATGGGCCCGCAGTTACCTCCGCGGTCCCATGACCCGTGACCAGATCGCCCAACTGACCCGATCGGCACGATCCGGGGGAGGGCCGGAGACGCAGACCGCGCCCGCAGGTGACGGGTCGACCTCCTCCTCCACCACCGCCACCGACGCCGGCGCCGCGCCGGTCGACCAGGCGGGGCCGGCCGCCGATGCTGCCCCGGC
>CAIWTL010000702.1 GCA_903915555.1 uncultured Micrococcales bacterium
ATGACCGGCTTGTCAGCCGCCCGCAGCAGGGGGATGACCTGCTCGTCGGCGGCGGTCGGACCCACCGTCGCGTCGACGACGAAGAGGACGACGTCGGCCTCGCGGATGGCGCGCTCGGCTTGCCCGGACACCGAGGCTGCCCGGCCGGTCGCGTCCCGGTCCCAACCGCCGGTGTCGAGCAGGGTGAAGTCACGGCCGTTCCACGTCGCGCGATAGGTGACACGGTCACGTGTCACGCCGGGAACGTCCTCCACGACTGCCTCACGGCGTCCGAGAATCCGGTTGACGAGGGTGGACTTCCCCACGTTCGGTCGCCCCACGACGGCCACAACGGGCAGAAGTTCCGGATCCGAGCGGGCATCGTCCTCATCGAGGATCTCGGACAGCGCCGCCTCCTCGGCGGCCGACTCGAGGTCGGCATCGTCCGCGTCGGTCACCCACTCGGAGTCGCCGACTTCCTCATCGGTCATCACTCCTCCTGACCGGTGACAGCCGAACTGGGCTCGAGGCCCACCACCGCTGCGACTGCGTCGATGGTCTGTGGGAGGTCGATATGGGTGGCATCGACGAGGTGGGCGTCGTCGGCCATGCGCAGCGGCGAGGTGGCGCGGGTGCTGTCGAGGGCATCCCGCCTCCGTAGGGACTCAGCGGTTGCAGCCACTCCGGCCGACCCGTGATCACTGTCGGCGTCCTGGGCGGCACGTCGGGCGGCGCGGACCTCGGGGTCGGCCGTGAGGTAGACCTTCCCGTCCGCATCGGGGAGCACCTCGGTTCCGATGTCGCGGCCTTCGACGACGATTCCGGTGCCCTCGGATACCGCCTGAGCCACCGTCTCTCGCTGCAACTGCCGCAACCGTTCACGTACCTGGGGGACGGCGCTCACCAGACTGACCGCGGCGGTGACCGCATCACCTCGGATCGGGCCGGCGACGTCGGTGCCGTTCACCCGGATGGTCGGCGCGGCAGCGTCTGTGCCGCTGACCAGTTCGAGGTCCGGCAGCAGTGTCACCACCGCATCGGGGTCGGCGGGATCGACCCCTCGGTCGAGAACGAACCAGGTGACGGCGCGGTACATGGCCCCCGTGTCGAGGTATCGGTATCCGAACCGCTGGGCGAGTCCCCGCGCGACCGATGACTTCCCCGAACCGCTGGGCCCGTCGATGGCGATGACCAAGGGGGTGGTCACGGTACGAGGTCCTGTCGCAGGACCTCTGCGCCGCGCAGATAGACGTGCTGGATGTCGCGTCGGGCCACGTCCGTCTCGACGTGCATGAGGACCCGCACGACCTGGGGTAACGCTCCCGGGACGGCGATCTCACTGGCGCACAGCAGTGGCACGTCGGTGAAGCCGAGATCCCGTGCGGCGGCTGCGGGGAAGGCGCAGGTCAGATCCGGTGTGGAGGTGAAGATCACGCTGATGGCGTCATCAACCGTGATGTCGTTCTCGGCGAGCATGGCGGTGACCAGTTCCACGACCGCATCGGTCATCTCGGCAGCGTCATCGGCCGACAGACACGTCGCACCACGGATCCCTCGCACAGGCACGGTCGTCAGCGTAGTGCCTCGACGGCGTGGGACGCGTGGAACGGCCCGGGTGTCATCCGGGGTCCGCCGCGGCGTACAGGGCCCTGACCTGCTCCTGGGTGAGTTCGACGGACTGACCCGGCTTGAGTCCGCCCAGCCGCAGTGGCCCCAGTCGGGTGCGGACCAACTCACGGACCGGGTGGCCCACCGCTTCGAGCATCCGGCGCACGATCCGGTTGCGCCCCTCATGGAGGGTGATCTCGACGATGGCCCGGTCGCCGTGCGTACTCACCACACGGAAGGCATCCGCGCGGGCAACACCGTCCTCCAGATGGACGCCCTCCCGCAGTCGCCGACCCACAGTGGCGGGGACAGGGCCCGGCACTGTCGCCCGGTAGGTCTTGCTCACTGCGTGGCGGGGATGCGCCAGCTGGTTTGCCAGTTCCCCGTCATTGGTGAGCAGCAACAGTCCTGAGGTATCGACGTCGAGGCGCCCCACGTGGAAGAGCCGCTCCGCACGGTTGCCCACGAACTCCTGCAGGGTCCGACCGCCGCGCGCGTCTGACATCGCCGACATGACGCCCGTCGGCTTGTTCAGCATGACCACGATGAGATCCGGATCGCGGGGGATGAGGTCCCCGTCGAACCGAATCTCATCGGACGGTGTCACTCGGACACCTTGTTCATCGACCCGGCGGCCGTTGACGCTGACCCGCCCGGCGGCGATGAGTTGCTCACAGCGCCGGCGGCTGCCGAGGCCCGCGCGCGCGAGGACCTTCTGCAGGCGCTCGCCCTCGGGGCCGTCAGCCGAGGAGGTCATCCAGCGAGCCGAGGTCCGGGAGGTGGTCAGCGATCGGCGGGAGTTCGGTGAGCGAGTCCAAGCCCATGCGGTCCAGGAAGTAGTCGGTCGTGACGAAACGGGTGACCCCCCCGGGTTCGTCCTCGGCCGTGAACTCGGTGATCAGCCCTCTCGCATGAAGGGTCTTGATGACACCATCGGGATTCACGCCACGGATCGCGCCCACCTGGGAACGCGTGACGGGCTGCCGGTAGGCGATGATCGCCAACGTCTCCAGAGCTGCCTGCGACAGCCGGGACTGTCGTCCATCGGTGACGTAACGGGTGATCAACTCGCGACAGGATGCCGCGGTGTAGAAGCGCCACCCGGCGTCGACGCGGCGCAACTCGATGCCCCGCCCGTCGGCCAGATACTGCATCGCCAACTCAGCCAGGGTCTGTTCCACCTCGGCCTCCGGTCGCCCAGTGATCTCGGCGAGGTGCAGTGCCGGCCGAGGCTCGTCCGCCAGCAGCAGGAGGGCCTCCAGTGCGGCCGACAGCGTCGGCGCCCCCAACTC
>CAIWTL010000703.1 GCA_903915555.1 uncultured Micrococcales bacterium
CCGTGTCCTGCCAGGCCGCTGCGGCGACCAGGGACCCACCCGCAGTGTTGCTTCCGGCGGAATGCGTCTGGCCCTGATGGTCTCTCGAAAAACACGCCGTACCGTTGAAGTCGATGGTGCCAGGGATTGGGGTCATCGCCGCTGGTGGCCCCTGGCACGCCTTTGCAACCGATTTCACTGGAGGATGACGATGTATCTCAGCCCCTTTCGCGTCTGGCTCAAGAAGCAGTTCGCGCGTCCCATGGCCGCCCGGCCGCGACGCCGTCGACACCCCGAGAGAATCCAGGCCCTCGAACCACGCTGCCTGCTCGCCGCCCAACTGGCGATCACGCCGATCACCTGGAACGTGATCGGGCTCGACAGCAATACGGCCGGGTGGAAGGATGGCCAGCCGGTCGGCCCGAATGTGTTCCTTGTCGGGGCCCGCATCACGAACACCGGTGATTCGATCGCCACGGACCTGAATGCCTCATTCCAATGGGACGACACCGGAGAGCCCCGCAGCAGTTTCATCAATCTCGCAGGGGGAAGTCTCCCGGCTTTGGACCTCGGTTCGTTGGAGGCGGGGGAATCGAGACTCGCCTTTTTCAACGTCGAGGTCGATCGAGACACGACTGGAGGTGGCAGCCAGTCGACCCACTTCAGCCGCACACTTGGCAATACGGTGGCCTCCGACCCGGCGACGACGCGGCGCTATCACATCGCCGCCTCGGCACATGATCCCTCGGCCACAACGTCTGATCCGCTCACCGTTGCGACACCCGCCAACCGCGAACTTTTTGTCGAGCGACTGCTGTCTCAGAGCCGCAATGGTGTCCGCAGCATCATCGGCCCCACGGAAGTCGAGAAGGGGAAGACTTATGACTTTATCGTGAATTCGTTCACAGCGACCGAGGGCTACCAGGAACTGCAGGATGAACTGGTCTTTCCCAATCAGATCTTCCGGATCGACAAGATCGAGGCGGTCTATGCCCAGCCCCTCAAGTTGACCACCCCGAATCTCGGCACAGCTTCCAATCCGAATCTGACCGTCTTTGCCGACGCGGGACAGTGGAATGACGTCCCCACCAGTCCGACCTATCGCAGTCCCACCAATACCAACAATCAGACCGACCGTGCCGGGGGGGACCCGATTCGCACAAAGTACACGGTGACCGTCATTGGCGAGGGGGAGGCGCGCGTCACCGATTCGATCCGTGACTATTCGGGATCCAGCTTCCACTACAACTCCGACTGGGGGCAGTTGGTGCACACCGTGGTGAGCGAACCACTGGCCGACCTGTCGATCATCAAGGATGATGCGGCCACCGTCGCCATTCCCGGTTCGTCGGTCACCTACACGTTTACGGTCGGCAATGCCGGCCCCGCGCCGGTCACCGGCGCGATCGTCCAGGACGTTCTGCCGGTGGGAACGACCTTCCGTTCTGGCTCTGAGGGTGTGATTTACGACACCGAGACGCGCTCGTTTCGCTACGTCACCGGGACCATTCTCAAGAATGCGAGCACTGTCTTCACTGTCACACTGGACCTCGACCCCTCACTGACGGGAAGCCTTTCGAATACCGCGACGGTCAGTCCCCCATCCACCATCACCGATCCCAACCCGTCGAACAACACCGATGATGACGTGGACCTGTTGACTCCGCAGGTCGATGTTGGGGTCACCAAGGATGACCACTCCCTGACCGCCATCCCGGGAAGCACCACCACCTACACGATCGTGGTCTCCAACACGGGGCCCAGCACGGCGACCAACATCCAGGTCACAGACTCGCTCCCCGCCATCGCCACTGGCCTCAGTTGGTGGGGTTCCGACAATTCCTCGGGGACTGGTTCTCTCTCGACAGTCATTCTGTCCCTGTTGCCGGGAGCGAGTGTCACCTACAGCTACGTCGTGGCGATTGATCCTGCCGCCACGGGTTCCCTCGACAACCTGGTCACCGTCACAACCGACCACGACTCGAATTCCGACAACGACCAGGACAATGACCTCGATCAACTGACTCCGGAGGTGGATCTCTCGATCCTCAAGAGCAACGGCGCTGACACGGTCGTCCCCGGAACCGTGACCACCTACACCATCACCGTCGCGAATGCCGGGCCGAGCACCGTCACCGGAGCCACCGTCACCGACACCCTGCCGGCC
>CAIWTL010000704.1 GCA_903915555.1 uncultured Micrococcales bacterium
CGCCGCCACTCACCGCTGCGGATGCGCCGGACCTGGTTGACAGCATGCACGGCACCATCGACTACACCGCGCCCAAGACAGGGGCCCTGCTTCCTCCCCTGCGGTTCTCCACCACCAACTACGAGGCCCGCCTGCGCTGGGTCGATGTCGCCGGCAACTCCCTTCCACCGGATGCGTCGGGTGGATCGATCCTGACGTTCCCCTATCTCCGCCACGACCCGGTCCCATCGCCTGCACTGCACCTGACATCGGAGCCCGTGTGGTCTGAGACGGTCGATGTGATGGTGCTGCGCACCGGCAATGAAGCGCGGAGCAATCGCCTCAGCACGCAGCGGTGGGTAGCACCTCCGAAGTCGGCCGCCTTCTTCTGTCTGCTCCATGGCAAGTTCGACGATGCCAGCGGCATGCCACGAGCCGATGCCTACGCGTCGATTGCCAGTCGCGAGAGCGAGAACCTGCCGGACGGTCCGATCGCGAACGATCCCGGAGCCGTGCCCTACCTGCCCGACCCACTTGCCAGCGGCCTCCTTGTGCGCGGCGTGCCGGCCCGCGGAGGGACGTACAACGCGGAGACCGTCATCGCCTATCGCGGTGCTTGGCCCAGCGTCGAGGTGGCCAGCATCGTCGCCGATGGGAGCCGCGCCAACGGTGCGACGGTCGATGGGGATCGCATCAGGGTGGGACTCGAACCAGGCCGCGTGGCGCACCTGCGACTGTCGCACGCGCTGACCGGCCCGGGACTGCAACTCATGGACCTGTGGCGTCGCATCTCGGCGTTTGGCGATGCGGCTCGCGCGCGCAAGGGTGCCTACTGGATGCTCACGCCCGATCGCGTGCTGGTTGTGGTGCATGCCGTGCAAAGTCCGGTCTCGCCGCCTGCCTTTGTCATTGCGCCCGCCAATCGGGCCTGGACGGCGGAGCGCACAGCGGGCGAGACCGCCGCGCTGCTCTCCGGCCGGATCGACGTGGATCAGCCGTCGACGGAGTCCATCAACATCATCGGCTTGCGCACCTACGCCGTCGACGGTGGTCCTGGCACGGAGGCTCCGCGCATCGTCGAGCGTGCCGAGATGGGTGTCGTGGGCACCGACACCGTGGCTGATCCCGCGCCCGGAGGCGGCCGAGTCGCCGTCTCGATAGGTGTGCGCGCATCGTTCTCCGACACGACCGCGCAGAGGGTAATTCTCACGGCTGAAGCGAAGTCGCGGTTTGCGGAGTACTTCCGCAAGACCCTCTCCTCCGCGGCCGCGCAGTCGCCGATCACCCTCAATGGCGGCCAGCCTGTCGTCGAGGGCTCGGTGCGCGTCGCCTTCACCACCTTTGACGACAACTTCCAGGGCACCCAGCGCAATGCCCAGGAGACGGCGTACACCGTCGACGCGGAGACGGGCGTGCTCACCATCAGAGAGGACGCCCCGGCCGACGATCGCATCCCGAGCGCGGCCCTGCTTGCGATCAGTTTCATCCCTGGTCCGATCACCCGCATCAGCAAGGAGGGCTCGGTGCCCCCCAAGCAACGTCAGGTGTCGTTGACGGTGCCGAGCAGTGCCCGTCCGCTGGCCCCGCAGGCCCAATGGATTCTGCCCGCATTCGCGTGGTCGGGCCCCAGCGGCGCAAACCGCACCAGCACCCGGCGCGGCGGTGCATTGCGCATCTACCTGGCCCGTCCCTGGTACACGTCGGGCATCGGCGAGGAACTCGCCATCGTCCTGCGCCCCTCGAGCCCCGCCAATGAGGCCGCGCGCGATGCCCTTGTGACCCAGTGGGGCCTTGACCCCATCACGACCGGTGGCTCTCTGCCGTCAGCGCAGTATCCGTCGGCCGGTCGCTTCGACTCCGATCGCATCACGCGGGGCGTGCGACTGGCCGAGATCAACTCGACAGTCGATATCGTGCGCTACCCCGTGGGCGAGGTCAGCGGTCTCGGTGCGGTGTCTGGATATGACGCCGACCGCGATTTGTGGTTCGTCGACGTGACCATTGACCACGGCGATGCCTACCGGCCTTTCGTGCGGCTGGCACTGGCCCGCTTCCAACCCAACAGCGTGGATGACCTGCGCCTCTCGACAATTGCTCTCGTCGATGTGGTGCAACTCGAGCCTGACCGCACGGCCAGCGTGGCCATCAGCGGTGGAACCAAGCCCACCGCGTCCATCACGCTCACCGGGCGTTCATACGCCGCGAACGAGTTCGGCGCGGGGCCGGGCAAGGCTCTCGCCATCCTTGAGCGGTACGACGGTCCAACAGGGCCGAAGTCCAACCCGACCCTGTCGGCCGCGTGGACGCCACTGCAGACGGCAGAGCTTCGCGGGAGCGTGACGGCTGGTGGTGATGCCACATGGGAGGGGCGCCTCTTCGTGCCTCAAGACCGACCTGCAAATCGCTACCGGATCGTGCTGGAGCAGTACGAGGTCATCCGCACGGACGGTGACGTGATCGCCACGGATCGCCTATCCGCCGCCGAGCGGGTGAAGCGAGCTGGCGAGCGGCTCGTCCATCAGGACATCATCGGGATCTGAGGAGACGTTGATGCGAAAGCGCGTGGGTCGGCGTACGGCGGTCATTGCCGTCACCGCGTTGTCGCTAGCAGTGGTTGCTGCGGGCGGCGTGGCGGTGGCCGAGCCCAAGGGCGTGGCGGTGGCCGAGCCCAAGGGCGTGGCGGTGGCCGAGCCCAAGGGCGTGGCGGTGCGGGCCTCCGACGATCAGGTGCGCAACCTCCAAGCGGGATCGATCAAGATCCCCAAGGGTGGCCAGATGCAGGTGGCGGTCCGGTGGGATACGCCCGTCGATGACGATTACAGCGAATATCGGGTCTTCTACTCTCACGATTGGCGCCCGCAACGCTCCATCAAAATCGAGACCCAAAAGGAACGCCTGGTCATCCGCAACCTCAAGCCGGGGCGGGTCTACACGGTCAGGGTCGAGGCGTCCGACGGCG
>CAIWTL010000705.1 GCA_903915555.1 uncultured Micrococcales bacterium
AGTCCGCTGCTCTGCCAGTTGAGCTAGCGACCCGCGTCGAGAATAGCACGCAGCCGAACTGTCTCGCCGGGCACCAGATGCGCGCAGCGGGCGACCCCGGCGACATCCACCACCGCGATCACGGGGTAGCCGCCGGTCGTCGGATGATCCGGCCCGAGGATGATGGGCCGACCATCCGGGGGTACCTGGATCGCACCCCGAACCATCGGCTCGGGTGCGAGTTCCGCGCCCCTCCTGTCGTCGTGGCGGTCCAACACCGGACCGGCCAGCCGGATGCCGACGCGATCGCTCGTCGGCAGGACGAGCCACGCGGTGTCCAGCAGCGTCTGCCACGCCGCATCGGTGAACCAGCCCCGCCGGGGGGCCGCCGCGACATCCAGGACGGCGGGTCCGGGAGGCCCGACGGGAGCCACCTCCACCAAGGGGCCATTGCCCCTGGGAGCACCCACGGGCAACCAGTCCCCGATCTCGAGGGGATCGGGACCCACCCGTCCCAACGAGTCCCACGACCTCGACCCGAGGACAGCGGGGACCGCGATGCCGCCTCTGACAGCGATGTAGCTGCGCAGACCGACGGTCGGTGGACCCAGTTCGAGGGTGTCGTCGGTCGACAGTGTCACCGGCGCGTTGCGCGGTGCAGGGCGTCCGGCGACGGTGAGCGGACCGTGTGCCCCAGTCACCGCCACCACCGTGCGATCGGCCGCCCGGAGCCTCAGTCCACCGCCGACCGCCTCGATGACGGCAGCCGATTCGGCATTGCCGACCAGTCGGTCCGCCAGCCCGGCCGCCCCGGTGTCGAACGCCCCACTGCGACCGACTCCGACCTCGGACCAGCCGACGCGCCCCGTGTCCTGCACCGACGCGAAGAGGCCGGGGGACTCGACGACGATCACGTCACGACCTCGAATCGCACCAGGTCACCGGGACTGATCAGGGCGGGCCGTGGCGCAGTCGCGTCGAAGAGATGCTCGGTCGTCCGGCCGAGGAGGTTCCATCCGCCGGGGCTGTCCGTGGGATACACCGCGCAGTAGGAGTCCGCGACTGCCACGGCCCCGCGGGGCACACGGGTGCGGGGTGTCATGAGGCGTGGGTGATGCAGCACGGGGTCGAGGCCGGAGAGGTACGCGAATCCCGGGGCGAAACCGCAGAACTCGGCCCGGTAGGTGACCGCGCTGTGACGGGCGATGAGTTCGCCGGTCGACAGCCCCCGTGCCGACGCCACGGCCGTCAGGTCCGGACCGTCGTAGACCACCGGAACCGTGTGCGTGCGGACGTTGCCCGTCCGTTCTGCACCCAAGTGCGCCCCCGCCATCAGGTCTGCGGGATGGTGTCTGCCGGGGTCGTACCTCACCAGGACCGTGCGGGCGCCCACCACCAACTCGTCGGCGCCTGGGCACCGGAACGCCCACCGGTCGGCGGCGTCGGTGAACTCGACCAGGATCGCGTCGTGACCGAAGCGCCACCACACAGGACCGGGCCCGTCACCGGTCGATCCCGCGGGGACGGCCGCGTCGCTGGTCACGGGAGACCCGATGCGAACGCCTGCAAGGAGATTCCCTCGTCGGAGAGGACCCGGGCGATGGCACGGGCCGAACGGACGGCACCGGGGGTGTCCCCGTGCACGCAGATGCTGTCGGCCGCGACGACAACCGTCGCGCCGGAGGCCGTGGGAATGGGACGGCGCAGCGCCAATGCCACGACGCGGTCGATCACCTGGGCCTCGTCAGCGAGCAGGGCCCCGGGCTGATCGCGGGGAACCAAAGTGCCGTCAGGGCGGTAACCGCGGTCCGCGAAGGCCTCGGTGTAGGACGCGATCCGCGACTCCCGCGCCAGGTCGAGCAGTGTCCGCCCGGGCATGCTCAGCACGCCGACGCCGGTGCCGGCGATGACGGAGACCACCACCGAGGCGACCTCGTGGTCGGTGGCCGCATCGTGGTAGAGAGCGCCGTGGGGTTTCACGTAGGACACAGCGGTCCCGGCACGGGCTGCGGCGGCCTGGAGCGCCGCAAACTGATGTGACAGGCTCTCCGCGAGCGCATCGTGCGGCATGGAGATCGACCGGCGACCGAAGCCCGCGGTGTCGGGGTAGGAGATGTGTGCCCCGATGCGGACGTCCTGCTCGGCGGCTGCCCGGCAGACCCGCAGCATGGAGGCCGGGTCGCCGGCGTGGCCGCCGCACGCCACGTTGGCACTGGTGACCACGGCCAGCAGCGCCTCGTCGAGGGACTCGCCGTCCGGGCCGGGCAACTCGCCCAGATCCGCGTTCAGGTCGATCGAGGGCATGTGCCCAGTATGGGCGACCGGCCCCGCGACGGACCGGTGACCGGAGCAGTGGGGTGAGTGACGGGACTTGAACCCGCGACATCCTGGACCACAACCAGGTGCTCTACCAGCTGAGCTACACCCACCAAGGCGTCCGCGCTGTCCGCGGAGCGTCCCCAGTGTAGCCGGGCCGCTGCCCCGGCCGGTGCCCAGCCTCGTGCGTCAGTCGGCCTGCGTGGGCGCCTCGACAGGGGAGATCGTGCGCTCCCGGTAGTAGCGCAGTTCCGCGATGGAGTCCAAGATGTCGCCCATGGCCCGATGGTTGCCCGTCTTCTCGGGGGCGGAGTAGTACACCTGGGGGTGCCAGCGCTTGATGAGTTCCTTGAGGCTCGACACGTCGACGAGGCGGTAGTGCAGGTGAGCGTCGAGATCCGGCATGTCCCGTGCGAGGAAGCCGCGGTCCACGTACACCGTGGAGCCTCCCAGCGGCGCCTTACGGGGCTCGGGCACGTGCCGTTGGACGTAGGCGAGAATCTGTCCGGCGGCGTCCTCGAGAGTGGTCCCCTCAGGGATCTCCTCGATCAGGCCGGACTGGGTATGCATGTCCACGACGAACGGGTCCATGGCCTGGAACGGCTCGTCGGGCGGCCTGATGACGACACTCACGCCGTCGTCCACCGGTGACAGGTCGGCCTCGGTGACCACGCAGGCGATCTCGACAAGAGCGTCCCGCTGCAGATCCAGGCCCGTCATCTCGCAGTCGATCCAGACGATCCGCTGATTCGCCCCCGACGCGGAAGCCGCCGACGAGGGCACCGCCTCGACCCGGTCGACATCTCCGCTCTGAGTCATGCGGACCAGACTAGCCCCCCCGTGGATCCGCTCAGCGGATCGGCCGGTCCGGTCCGTGACCCCGCCCGTCCGACGGACGCAGGCTCAGTGGACGACCGTCACGGGGCAGTGGGCATGGTGCAGGACACCATGACTCACCGATCCCAGCAGCAATCCCAGGAATCCGCCGCGGCCACGGGACCCGACCACGACCATGGCCGAGCGATCCGACATGTCCGCGAGGGTCTTGACCGGTGCCCCCTGCAGGACATCCTGCTCGACGGTCACGTCGGGATAGCGGTCGCGGTGCCCCGCCAGGGCCTCGGCCGTGATCCGCATCTCGTTGCTCTTGATGTCGTGCAGCAGTTCCGGCGGCGAGAACGTCGGAACCCCGGTGATGGCCCCGATCGGGGGCACCTCCCAGGTGTGGACGACCCGCAGTCGCAGCCCGTGGCGGCTGGCGTGATCGAATGCGAAGTCCAACGCCTTCAGCGACTCCTTGGACCCGTCGACGCCCACGATGACCTCGCGCGCGTCCGGATCGGCGGGACGCCGTACGACCACGACCGGGCAGGTGGCGTGCGCCGCGACCTGGCGGGACACGCTGCCGAGGAGCAGGCCACTGAATCCGCCGCGCCCGTGCGACCCGACGACGAGCAGTGACGCATCGTGGGACCTCTCCACGAGTGCCGCGGCCGGCGTACTGACCACGACCTCACCCGAGATCTCGACGTCGCTGGTGATGGCGGCGGCCTTTCCGACGGCAGTCTCGAGCATCACGTCCGCTTCGGACCGCATCTCCTCCATGAGATGGCCGCTCACACCCGCGCCGGCTCCTTCGCCGAAGGCCCCGGGCGGCATGGCCCACGCCACGACGATCTTGAGTGGATGGCCCCGTTCCATCGCGGCCGTGGCTGCCCATTCGAGCGCCCGGTCGGAGGCAGCGGAGCCGTCATATCCGATGACGATCGGTTTCGACATCATGCACCTCCTGGTACTCGTCCCCAACTTCAGGCTAGGTGCCATGGCGGCGCCGGGCTACAGGCCGAGGGCCCGAAGCCCGTGGCCATTTGTCCCGAGGTCACGGGACCTGTGGCCCCCCTCCGCGTAGGGTGGCAGAAGGAGGTGGTGGGAGTGTGCGACCACTTCGTCGCGCTGTCCGAGACCACCTCGGAGGGCTCGTCGACCGCACCCTGCGGCGATCCCTGCGCCGGGTGCCCTACCGTCGGGCCTGGCGCGCGTTCGATCGTGCCGCACACTTCCCTGAGATGAGGTGGGCCTGAGATGCGCGCCATAGTCGCCTCACCGTCCACGCCCCGCTACCTGTGGACCGCAGCCGCCGGACGCGTCCGCAAGGATGCGGGCTGGGGGCCCGGCGGCATCTTCCAACTGCGTGACGACGTCTCCGCCCCGTCGACGCCCGTCGGCGGCGGATGGGTGCGGCTGCGTCCGGAACTGTCGGGTGTGTGCGGCAGCGACCTGGGCCTCGCCCACGCGAAGATCTCCTTCGTCCTCAGCGCCCTCTACCGGTCGCCCCGGATGATCCCCGGCCACGAGATCGTGGCGGTGGTGGCAGATGCCGGGCCGGAGTCGGCGCTGTCCGTGGGTGAGCGCGTCGTGGTCGACCCTCTGTTGAGTTGCGCGCAGCGTGGGTTCGACCCCCGGTGCGCGCAGTGCCGTGCGGACCGACCCCACCTCTGCGAACGGTTGGACGAACCGGGTCGGATCGGATGCCTCGCACCGGCGATCGGCTTCGTCGAACCGCTGGGTGGCGGATGGGGTGAGGAACTCGTCGCACATGAGAGCCAGTGCCGCCGGGTGGGGGACATCCCCTCGCACCGGGCCGTCCTCGCCGAGCCCGCCGCCATCGGGTTGCATGCGGCCCTGCGTTGGCAGAGGTCCGGTGACCGCGTGGTGGTCATCGGTCCGGGAACCATCGGTCTGCTGGTCACCGCTGCCCTGCGGATGCTGCACCCCGATCTGAGCATCACCGTGGTGTCGCCGGGCGCCTTCGGCGACGCCCAGGCCCGGTCTGTCGGCGCGGACCGCACGATCCCCCCGGGGGCCGGGGTGGTCACCACGCTGGCCGACCAGGACGGTGGCCGCGTGCTGCGTCCCCGGATGACGCGGGTCCCCCTGCTGGAGCGGGGCGTCGACGCCGTCTTCGACTGTGTCGGCAGCACCGACACCATCGACCTGGCCACCCACATCCTGCGCCCACGTGGCACGCTCGTCCTGATCGGCGCCGCCGGTCGCCAGACCGCCGACTGGTCCTTGGTCTGGCACCGCGAACTACACGTGAACGGGGCCGCGTTCTACGCCCCGGAGCCCGATCTCGGACGCCATACGTTCGACCAGGTCGTCGAGTGGCTGTCCGACCCCTCCTACCCGGTCGACGGGCTCGTGACGCACGTCTACGACCTCGACGACTGGACGCAGGCACTGGCCACCGCGAGCGCGGGCCCAGCGGCCCAGGCGGTCAAGGTGACGTTGCGCCCGAACAGCTCGGTCCCGTTGGTGGGCAGGTCGGTAGCGCTGTGACGGGGGAGGGAAGGGCCCCCGGAATTGAGAAACTCGGATCCCGGTGGCAGCACTACACCGGGATCCGAGTTGTGACACCAGTAAACCCGAGGGAACATCAAGGAATCTTCAACGTCGGGTCCGATGCCGCTCAAGGTTGCCACTGCGATCGCGACGGGCGGGACCTGTGGGCTGCGAGTGCGCAAGAGAGGGGCCGGTCGACGTGACTGATGACGGTCTCGACCCGATCGTCGAGAGGGTTCGCCTGGCAGCACTGGTGGGTGATCTCAACGACGCGGTGCTCATGGAGACACCGGACCGGAAGGTCGCGCTGACCAATCAGGCCTTCTGCGACATGTTCCTGGTCCCTGCCCCACCGCAGGCTCTCGTCGGTGGCGACTGCGTCGAGGCGGCCAGATCGATGGGCCCGCTACTGGGGGACGTCGACCGCTTCCTCGAGCGGGTCGACGAGTTGATCGCCGAATGGCGCACCGCGACGGGGGAGCGGGTGCACCTGACCGATGGGCGACTTCTGGAGCGGGACTTCCTGCCGGTGACCCACGCCGACGGCACGCGCGAGATCGCCTGGGTGTATCGCGATGTCACCGAGTGGGAGTCGCTGCGGGCCGCCGCGGTGGAGTCCGCCCGGCAGAACGCGGAGCTGCTGTCCGCGATCAGCCACGACGTGCGCACCCCGGTCACCGGAATCGTGGGGCTGGTCGAACTGCTCCAGCGCCAGCCACTCGACCCCCGGACCCGACAGATCGTCGACAGTGTGCGGCAGTCCGCGGCGAGCCTGACGACGATGCTCGACGACTTCCTCGACGCAGCCCGTGCCGACGCCGGTCTGCTCGAGGTGCGGCCCGAGTCGGTTCGCCCGGACGACATTCTCAGCGCAGTGACCGACATGGTGGGGCCCCTGGCGCGCGCGAAGGGGCTGCTGCTGGTCACCGGTGTGCACCCCGACCTGCCGCAGTGGGTCGATCTCGACGCAGGCCGGGTCAGGCAGATCCTGCTCAACGTCGTCTCCAACGCCGTGAAGTACACCTCGGCGGGCGTTGTCGCGGTGACGGCCGTCCCCGCGGGGGACGACATCGTGTTCGCCTGTGAGGACACAGGTCCGGGATTGGGGGACCAACCGGCCGATGAGGCCTTCCGGGCGTTCGTGACCGGCGCCGTGACCGCGTCGCAGGCGCCCAGGGGAGCGGGACTGGGACTGGCCATCGCGTCGAAACTGGCGGCGGTGATGGGCGGCACGCTGGGGGTATCGCGCACCGACGAGCGGGGATCGCTCTTCGAGCTGTCTCTGCCCCTGGTGGTCTCCGATCGCCCCAGCGACCCGGATGGTCCACTCCTGGGACGACAGGTCGTGCTCCGCGGACCGGCGATCGCCGTCGCCGCCGCCTCGCTGATGGTGCGGCGAGCGGGCGCCCAACTGGTGGACACCGGAGCCGACGTCGCGGTGGTCGTCGCTCCACGACTGCCGGTGGACCCCATCCCCGGGGTCGAGCGCACCGTTGTCCTCGCAGCCGTCGAACCCTTCCGGGTCCCGGACAGCCAGGAGGGGGTTTTGGCGGCGCCGGTCAGTGAGGCGGAGCTGTGCGCGGCCGTCCTCGGGTTGCCGGCCGAGGCGGCGGAAGGCGTCGACATGCCGGTCCTAACGACCGGTATCCGCGTGCTCCTCGTGGAGGACGACACGACCAACCGGACCCTGATCTCCCGGATGGTCGAGGTGATCGGCGGTGAGGTCACTGCCGTGGCCGACGGTCCCAGCGCTCTCCGGGTCCTGACCACAGACACCTTCGACGCAGTGCTCATGGACATCCACCTGCCGGGTCTCGACGGCGTCGAGACGGCGGGACTCATCCGCCGTCGGCAGGACGGGGGACGGAGCGCCCGTCGCCTCGCGGTGGTCGCCATGACCGGATCGAGCGGATGGACCGACCCGCAGACGATGCTCACATCCGGGTTCGACGCCACGCTGCCCAAGCCCATGACCATTGCCGACCTGCATGCGTGCCTGTCTGCCCTCCCGACGGTGGCGGGAGGCGACGATGACGCCCCGCCCGCCCCATCGCCGGCTCCCGAGTCCGCCGCAGCTCTCGACATGGCGGCGGTGGACGCCCTGGTGCTCGACATCGGCGACGAGAGTCTGGTGCGCGAGACGATGCAGACCTATCTCGACGAACTGCCGCAGCGCATAGCGGCGATGACTGTCGGTTCCGACGAGCAGCGCTCCATCAGGGAGGCGGCGCACAGCCTCAAGTCGGCCTCGGCCATGCTCGGCGCATCGCAGATGGCTGCCCTGTGCCTCGACGTGGAGTCGGCCGCAGGGCAGGGCGTGTGCACACCCGAACAGGTGGAGCGGGTCCGCGCCGAGGCCCCCCGGGTGATCGACGCGATGCGCGCCTACCTCGGCTGAGGTCGCGGCGCGATCAGTTGCTCGGGGCGGGGGCCGGAGCGCCGGGCTGGGCTGTCTGCAGCGTCGAGATATCCACGACGTCGGACTCCGGCGGGGGCGTGATCGTCACCGGCGCGTTCCACTCGGTCAGCGTCATCTTGCCGCTCTGTCCCTCGGGCGCTGTGACCTCGATGGGCAGCGGCTCACCGGTCGTCGCGATCCACAACACGCCCTGCTGGCTGTCCAGGCCGACTGCCTCGACCCCGCCGATGTCCTTGACCGGCAGCTTCGTGAGCTTCTCGGGGGTGGCGAGGATCGTGCCGATGAAGTCCTTCACCGACGACAGTCCCGCGAAGCTCTGGGCGGCCGGGTTGTCCTTGGGAATCTTGATCCACTTTCCCTCGACCTGTGTGGCCACCTCCGGACCCAGTTGCTGGGCGAAGGAGGACCCCTTGATGTAGATGGCGTCAGTGGTTCCGACCACCTCGGCACTCTGGCCGTCGGGCTGCCCCAGCGTTCCGGTGGATCCCTGGTCGCTGAGGGTGATGTCCGTACGTACCGGGGTCCCCGCGTTGTCCTGCTCGATCACCACGTTGACGCTGGAGGCCTTCTCGGCCGCTGCGCGTGAGGTCTTCAGGATCTGGTCCGCGGACTCCTTCTGGATGCCGTTGGGGGTGGCCTCGGTGCTGGGCACAGGACTCGCGCTGACACTGACCTCCGGGGTCGTCGTCGATGAGCTGCAGCCGGCGACTGAGGTGACGGCCAGAAGCGCGGCCGCGGAGAGGGCCAGCGGTGTTCGAGTCGACATGAGGATCCCTTCGTGGTGGCCCGGGTGGGCTCGCACAGCCTACGCGGGTTACCGCAGCGATTCGTCGAACAGGGTCAGGATTCGTTGCCAGGCGTCCGCTGCCGCGGTGTCCACATAGCCGGCATGCATGCCCACGGCGTCGGTCAACGGCGGGTCATAGTGTCGGCAAGAGCACGTTGCTGATGCCGTGGACCACGGCGTTGTCGGTACTGACGACGTCGATCTTGCTCTTGACGACCTGGTCGTTGAGGGGTCGGCCGTCCTTGTCCCCGAGGATGATCACCGGGAACGCGGCGTTGCGGGAGAGCACCGTCACCCTGAGCTTCTGGGTGTTGGCCATGGTGATCTTCCGGGTACGTGGGCCGGCGAGAAGCTGTTCACCGGTCATCCGCTGCCCGGCGAGGACATGGTAAAGCAACACCTTGCGGATCTTGTCGACACCCAGTTTCGCAACGAGTGCGTTGTAGACCTTGGCCTCGTCGACAGTGGCGCCGAATCGGTGGGACTTGCTCAATGCACCCAGACGGAACGCCAGCACCTCGAAGGCCCGGTCGTTGGGAGCGAAGACGGTGAAGGCGGGAAGCGATGTCAGAGTTGCGTCGGCCCCGGTGACCAGTACCGCCTTGGTGACGATGTCGAAGTCGTAGGCGTTGTTGTCGGCCGGGCCGGTCGGATCGTTGTAGGTGCGTGTCAGTTGGCCGAGGAAGTCGTCGGTCTCCGGCTGGCTGAGGGCCCCGGCCGGAGACCAAGGGGCGAGTCCCGTGAGCGCGAGGGCGCCGGCGGCGGCGAGGGCGAAAGGACGGGTGCGGAAGGGCATCGCGGAACTCCCTGGTGGAACCCGCCGGTGGCGGGATGGTGATCAATGTCAGAGCACCATGGATCGCTCGCTTTCGCAAGAAGAGGACGATCAGCAGCGCTTCGGCTCGGTGTCGATGTCCGTGCCGCCGTCATCAGTGCTTCTGTCATCAGTGCCGCCGTCAGGCGCGTCGCCCTCGTCGGTCCCGCTGTCCTCGGCGGGAGTGGCGTCCGACGCCGCCCGGGCCGCTGCTGCGGTATCCACCGCCGAGGGGACCGGGGGAGGCCACTTGCGGTCATGGGCGATCCGCACCAGATAGCCGACGATGGCGCCGACGATCGCGACCGGGGCGGTGACCGCCCCGGCGGTGGAGGTGATGAGCAGAGCCAGCAACCCGGCGGTGAAGGTGACCTTCAGGGACGCTGCGATGCAGGCTGCGATCCCGGCCACGATCAGCGGCGTCTGCAGCGACGGGTCGATGAGCAGGGCCATGGCCGCACCCACCCCGACGCCCATGGCGACCGAGGGGAAGATGGGGCCGCCGCGGAATCCCGCTCCCAGGGCCAGTCCGTACACGATGAGCCGCCCGACGGTGGCCAGAAGCACCGCCGTGAACGACGTGGCGCCGATGAGTTCCGGTATTCCGCCCTCGCCATCGAACAGCACGGTCTCGATCGACAGTCCGGAGAAGTGGGTGATGACGATCCCCACGGTGCCGATCAGGATCGCCGCGACGAACAGCGTCGGGACGGGTCGGCGCTGTGCCACGCGCCACGTCTGCCAACCGATGGCCCGCGCCAGCAGTGTGAGCACGGCCGCCACTACGGCGGCGACGATAGCGAAGGCGATGCTCAGCCACGGCAGGCGGTCCAGGGGAGGGAGCCCCGCCACTGAGAGTGTGTGGGTGCCCAGGCCGCTGAAACCGCCGAGTCCGGTCATGACCAGGTAGCCGGCGGCCAGTGAGATGTAGACCGGGACGAGGGCGGCGACGGGGAGCACACCGAGAGCGGCGAATTCGAGGAAGAGGACGGCGGTGATGAACGGGTTGCCCAGGACCGCCCCGATCGCCGCCGCGCCGCCCAGCAACATCGCCAGTTGCCGGGCCTCGGCCTTGGCATTGCGGGCGAAGTACCCACCGAGAGCGGTCCCGCAGGCGATCAGCGGCGCCTCCGGGCCGAGCGGGATCGCCAGGATCAGGGTGGCCAGCGCCGCCAGGGCCACTCCACCGATCTGCTTGGGGCCGACGTTGAAGTGCAGCCCCTCGATCGGGGACCCGCCGGTATGGCCCGGGAGTCGTTGGGCCACCGCGACGACGGCCGCGGCCACAACCATCCAGATGAGGACGTACCACCAGTCCTGGGCCGTGATGGGCAGTCCCCCGGGGATGTCCTTCCAGATGAGGTTCTGGCCGAACGACATGATCGCCAGGAAGACGGAGCCCACCAGAGCGCCACCGATACCGAGGGCGACGGCCAGGGCGACGAGACGCCCCATGTCCGCCGGGCCCATCTCGGTGGCGGTGGCGGGCGCCGGGGCTGCTGACGGTGCGGCTGACACTGCTCAGGTCTCCTTCCGGCGGGGCGCGACCAACCTATCGGGTCCGGGGCGCGGCCGATGGTGCGCCACGGGTGCGGGTCACCCGGTGTAGAAGCCGTCGATATCCCCGAGGGCGGCGTCGAGGATGGCGAGCCCCTCGCGGACCTCGTCCTCGGTGACCACACAGGGGGGAACGACGTGCAGCCGGTTGAAGTTGACGAAGGGCAGCAGACCCCGCGACACGCATCCGGCGGTGAGGGCGGTCATGGCCTCACTCGTGCCGCCGTAGGGGGCCAGGGGCTCGCGGGTCGTCCGGTCGCTGACGAGGTCGAGAGCCCAGAAGACACCCAGTCCACGGACCTCGCCGATCACCCGGTGCCGCTCGGCCAGCTCCCGTAGACCGGGTCCGATGACAGACTCCCCGATCTCGCGGGCATGGTCGACGATGCCCTCGGCCTTCATCGCCCCGATGGTGGCCGATGCGGAGGCGCAGGCGAGGGGATGACCGCTGTAGGTCAAGCCTCCGGGAAAGACCCGGTCGTCGAATGTGGCGGCGATCTCGTCGCTGATGATGACCCCGCCGAGGGGCACGTACCCGGAGTTGCTCCCCTTGGCGAAGATGATGAGGTCGGGGCGCGCGTCCCAGTGGTCGATGGCGAGCCATGCCCCGGTCCGGCCGAAGCCGGCCATGACCTCGTCGGCGATGTAGACGATGCCGTACTTGTCGCAGAGGGCGCGCACCCCATCGAGGTAGCCCGGCGGGGGGATCAGGATCCCGGCGGTCCCCACGACGGTCTCGATGAGGATCGCTCCGACTGTGTTCGGGCCCTCGAAGCGGATGACCTCTTCCAGATGCTGGAGGGCGCGTTCGCACTCCTCTTCCTCGGTGCGGGCCCAGAAGGCCGACCGGTACAGGTAGGGACCGAAGAAGTGGACGTGTCCGTAGGCGAACTCATTCGGCCAACGCCGCGGGTCGCCGGTGGCGCTGATCGCCGCTCCCGTGTTGCCGTGGTAGCTGCGGTAGAAGCTGAGCACCTTGTGCTTCCCGGTGTGCAACCGCGCCATACGGATGGCGTTCTCCGCCGCGTCGGCGCCGCCGTTGGTGAAGAACACCTTGTTGTGGCCCGCAGGCGCCAGTTCGCTGATCGTGCGGGCGGTCCGGCCGCGCACCAGGGAAGCGTGCTGCGGCGCCAGGGTGGCCTGCACGGCGGCCTGCTGCTGGATCGCCTCGACGACGGCAGGGTGCTGATGGCCGATGTTGGTGTTCACCAACTGGCTGGAGAAGTCGAGGAAGGTGTTGCCCTCGAAGTCCCAGATGCGCGTCCCCGCCCCGGACGCGAAGACCTTCGGCTTGAGCGCGCCCTGCGCACTCCATGAGTGGAAGACGTGAGCTCTGTCGAGGTCGAAGGCTTCCGAATTGCTGCCTTCAGCCCATGGATTGACATCGGATCCGTGGTCGGTCATGCCGAAATGATACGGGAACCGCAGTTGGCACCGGAAGGCGATCACTTGTTCCGTCGGGCTGCCGACCGGGTTAGGTTGGCAGCACATTTCCTTGATCGGGGAGGATCGATGGACGTCGAGATGTTCGACAGGATGCGCGACGGTCGTGGCTTCATCGCCGCCCTCGACCAGAGTGGCGGAAGCACTCCCAAGGCTCTGCGCCTCTACGGCATCCCCGAAGACGCGTATAGCGACGAGGCGCAGATGTTCGACTTGATCCACCGGATGCGCACCCGCATCATCACCAGTCCGGCGTTCAACGGTGACCGCATCCTGGGATCGATCCTGTTCGAGCAGACGATGGACCGGGATATCGAGGGAATGGGGAGCGCCCAGTACCTGTGGCAGGTCAAGAACGTCGTGCCGTTCCTCAAAGTGGATCAGGGGCTGGCCACCGAGGCCGACGGGGTTCAGGTGATGAAGCCCATCGACGGACTCGAGGCGACTCTCGAGCGCGCCAAGACCAAGGGCGTCTTCGGGACCAAGATGCGTTCGGTCATCAAGGAGGGCAACCCCGTCGGGGTGGCCGAGGTCGTCGACCAGCAGTTCGAGGTCGCGCGGACGATCCTCGACGCGGGACTCATCCCGATCGTGGAGCCCGAGGTCGACATCCACAGCCCCACCAAGGAGAAGGCCGAGAGTTTCCTGCGACAGCAGATCACGGAGTGGGTCGACTCGTTGGCCGACCCCGACCACGTGATGCTCAAGCTGACCCTTCCGAGTCAGCCGGACTTCTATGCCGATCTCATCGCCCACCCCAGGGTCCTGCGGGTCGTTGCCCTCAGCGGCGGCTACCCACGCGTCGAGGCCGACGAACTCCTGCGTCACAACCACGGGATGATCGCGAGTTTCTCCCGTGCTCTCACCGAGGGCCTGTCGGTCGATCAGAGCGATGAGGAGTTCAACGCGACGCTGGACCGCTCCATCCAGAGCATCTACGAGGCGTCATTGACGTGACGCGGTGACGGTTCGGGGTCGCTTCCTCACAGTTAGTGGTGGAGTCGCCGGACGGCGAATGGGTTCCCGTCCGACGGAGGCAGGGGCCTACGATCGAGGAGGGGGAAGACATGGGGACTGCCGACACAGAACGACCGATGCAGGACGTCCGGGCGATCCTCGACAACCACCTCATGGACCCTCTGGTCGTCCTGACGGCAGTGCGGGACAGCAGCGGCCGGATCGTCGATTTCGAATACACCTATGCCAACCTCGCGGCCTGCACCTACAACAACCTCCCCCACGAAGACCTCGTCGGCAGTCGCCTGTTGGCGCTGTTGCCCGGTCACCGCGAAAGTGGGCTCCTCGACCGCTACGCCCACGTGATCGACACCGGCGAACCGCTCGTCCTCGACGACTACGTGTACCCCTCGGAGGTCCGTCCCGACGGGGAGCCGAGGCACTACGACATCCGTGCGGTGGGGGCCGGAGACGACCTGCTGTACACCTGGCGCGATGTCACCGACAGGGTCCTCGCACAGGGGGCTGTGAAGACCGCGGAGCGGCAGCGGGATCTCGCGTGGATGTCGATGGACAGCGCGTCGATCGGGATGGTCGTCTCGGATACGGCCGGCGTGCTCACCTATGCCAATCCGGCCATGCACACCCTGCTCGGCTACGCCGACGGGCAGTTGGTCGGTCGGCGGTTCGTCGATCTGCTGCACCCCGACGAGCGTTCCCGGGCGATGTCGGACCGGGCGCGACTCATGGACGGCTCCATCCCCTCGTTCCACACCCGCGCCCGCTATGTCACGCAGTCCGGTGGGGAAGTCTGGGCCGATGTGTGGCTGTCCCCTGTCCCCGACGGTGACGGCCTGATCGGCGGTCTGGTCGTCCAGGTCGTGGACGCAACCGCGGAGGTGCAGGCCCAGGAAGCCCTGCAACGCAGTGTTCGCCGATTCCGCGTACTGGCCGAGAATGCCTCGGACGTCGTCTATCAGACCGACCTCGACGGCCGCATCGAGTGGATCTCTCCCGCTGTCAGCGACATCCTCGGGTGGGATCCGGAACTCCTCGTCGGTACCCGTGCGACCGCTCTGGTGGCTCCCGAGGATCTGGCGATGCTCGCGGGCAGCGCCGACGGTGTGGTTCGTGGTATCCGGGAGCACGGTGTCCTGGCCCAGTTCCTCACCGTCCGGGGTTCCCGCAAGTGGATGTCGGTGTCGGCCAAACCGCTGGTCGGTGTCGACGACGACGTCAGCGGGGCGGTCGTCAGCTTGCGTGACGTGACGTCCGAGCAGGCTGCCTACGAGGAACTGGCCAAGGTCCAGCAGCGTTTCCGGTCCGCGATGGAGGCTGCTCCGCAGGGCATGGTGATCACCGATCAGCGAGGGACCGTACTCGATGTCAACCCGGCCGCGGCCCGCCTGCTGGGACTCGACCAGGGTGAGATGCTGGGCGCTCCTCTCGCCACGGTGCTCGAACAACAGGCGGGCGCGTGTGAGTCGGCGGAAAGGCACGAGCACGTGCGCACGACACACGAAGGCAAGTGGTGGATAGACCACGCGTCGCGGGAGATCCCCCCCGACGACGGGGGAGTGGCCCTCGTCGTGCACCAATTCATCGATGAGACCTCCGACCGCATGTGGCAGCGGGAACTGCACCACCGCGCCACGCACGACGTGCTGACCGGTGTCGCGAACCGCGGCAGTCTCATGGAACACCTCGACGCCGTCATCCTCACCCAGCGGGCATCCGTCGGGGCGGGGGTTCCCGTGGCGGCCGTCGGCTTGCTGTTCTGCGACCTGGACAACCTGAAGGATCTCAACGACTCCCGCGGCCATGTCGCGGGCGATGCCGTCCTGGCCGCCGTCGCGAGGAGGCTCTCGCAGGCGTTGCGGCGCGGTGATCGGGTGGGCCGTATCGGAGGTGACGAGTTCGTGGTCGTGCTCGACGGTGTCGAGTCCCAGGACGAAGTCGTTGCCATCGGCGAGAAACTGCGGGCGCGGGTCGCCCTGCCCATCGAGTGGGGGCCGGGAGACACCGCCTCGACCACCATCAGCGTCGGGGCCACGCTGGTGCAGCCCGACGACGACGCGCAGAACGCGCTCGATCGCGCGGACAGTGCGTTGTACCGGGCCAAGCGTGCCGGGCGTGACCGAGTGGTGCTGGCCTGAGCCGGCCCCGGGCGGGATCAGGCCAGGCAGGTGGCGGAGCCGGTGTCGGTGAAAGCACCGTTGCCCGGGAACGATGCAGGGACGAACCGCCACGAGTAGGAACCCCGCCCCAGATCCAGGGACAGCACGCCCATGGTGGTATCGGAGAACACCGCAGGCGCCGGCCCTCCGTTGGGTTGCACGGCGTAGAGGCTCTTGCCGCCCGTCCCCACCACGAACTGCCTGACACCGTCAGCCGAGGCGACGCCGCGCGCATCCAGCGGGGCGAACCGTTCGTAATCGTGGTTGTGACCGGACAGCACGAGCTCGGCGTCATAGCGGTCGAGGAGTCTCCAGAACGGCCTCATCTCGACGGCATCGGTGTGCTCCCCGTCGGTGAATCGCGGGTGATGCCAGTAGGCGAGGGTGCAGCGGGCCGACGACCCCTTCAGTTTCCTGGCCAGCCACCGGTACTGCGCCGAGTCGCGGGTGCAGCCGGCCGCCCCGAGTTGATCACAGTTGGAGTTGAGGGCGAGGATCTGCCAGCCCCCCGCCTTGCGCTGGTACCAGCCACGGTTCGTGGTCCCCGCGATGCCCGAGGATCGAGGTGAGGACTGGGTGCCCCCGTTGAAGAAGGACCAGTAACCCGCCGCGCCGGCGGTGTAGTACTCGTGATTGCCCGGGACGGGCCAGATCCGATTGGCGCTGGGATCGTCGCGGTCCAGGAAGGGCGCCGCCCATGACCGACCGAACGAGGCGCGATAACTCGACCGTCGGCCCTCCTCGTACTGGTTGTCACCCAACGTCAGGACCAGGTCGGGGGACTGGTCCTGCGCTGCTTGGGCGGTGGCCCACTGTCGGCAGTGGAGGCCCGAGCCGCGGCCACCGTTGAACTCGGGGTCGGCAGGGTCACAGGCGATGTCCCCGGCGGCCACCACTCGCACCGGATCGGCCGCCGACGCGGGCGCCGATATCGTCGCGCCCAGCGCGACGCCGGCGAGGAGAGTCGCTGTCATGGTCCGTTTCACGGTGCTGCCTTCCCTGTCGGACGTCCCCACCATACGGACGTCGGAGTCGTGATGGCCAGGCTGGCTCGGGAGAACGGGTGACGGTGGGATCAGGGAATCCGACCCGCGCGGCCTGTCCACTGCCGGTGGTACCGGAACAGGACGAAGACACCCACCCCGATCCCCGTGATGAGGGTGAACCCGGGCCACACATAGGACAGCATCACGGCCGCCACGATCACGACGGCGAGCACAACGAGGAACCGCACCGGGAGCGGTTCCCGGGGGGTGGTCAGGTCGGCCGGGGATTCGGGAGCGCCTTGCGTCGCCACTGCGGGACGACTCCGGGCCGAACGGCGCGAGGCGTCGTAGCGACTGCGGCTCGTGGGTTCGGACAGCACCAGATACGCCAGGTGGACCTGTTCGAAGTCCGCGGGGTCGCCGCCGGTGTCCGGGTGAGTGCTGCGGGCCCGACTGCGCCACGCGCGTTGGACGTCTGCGTCGGTGGCGGACGGCGGGATTCCCAGGATGGCGTAGAGATCCGATCCCACGGACTCCACGCGATGCCACAGTGACTCGCCCATTGGCCCAGTGTGGCATTGGGACCGAACCGCGCCACCCGGCGGCGCGGTTCGATGTGAGCCGCGGTTCAGCCCCGTGCCGGCACCCCGTGCGCGGCGTTGTAGGCCCGGATCTGTCTTCCCACCCCTGAGACGAGGTGGGGCAGGGCCGCGTTGATGTCGACGATGTGCAGGCCCCAGTCGATGTCGGGCGCCGGATCGAGCACGGGCGCGTCTCCGATCGACGACACGTTGAGGTAGTGGGATCCCGCCTGCCGGATGCACTTCCCCCGGTACGTCGCAGCCGGTTCGACCCACGGTGTGGCGGCGGTCGGGACCTGGCCGCCGAACATGATCTCCAGTCCGATGTCGAAGGGACTGGCCGGGGGAACTGATGGCTTCAGACCCCGGTAGCGCGGCGGCGCACCCGCGATTCGAGCTGGTTCCGTGCACATGACCTCCCAGTTCCGGGGGGTCGGTTCGTCGCGGTCGAGGCGCCCGAAGTAGGCGTCCTGGGGTGGGGTCAGGTCGTTGTACGTCGACCAACTCTGCACACACCCGGGCTCCCCGGCGGTCGTGCAGGCGGGGACATGGGTGAAGTCGCCGCCGACCACCCGGTGCTTGGGGACGGCGATGGTGGTGCCCGGCAGAACGGCCCCGACCAGCCGGCGACGCAGCCCAGGGTTGGGGTCGATCTCCTCGGCGATGATGCGACGCAGCATGGATGATCCCTGGGAATGTCCGATGAGGACGAATCCACGACCGCTGTTGTACTCGCGCAGATAGGAACGCCACCCCGAGCGGGCGCTGCGATAGGCCTTGGCCCAGTCCTGCTCGGTGGCCACACCCCCCAATCCCGCCAGTGTGACCTGCCGATACATGGGGGCGATCACGCGACAGATCTCGGAGAACCGGGCCGCCTGGTATTCGGCGATGGAGGTCTGGGCGGGCTCGATCGTGAGGTCGGCGTTCATCGTCGGCTGCGTGCTCACGGTGGGATACAGGTAGAAGCAGTCGACCGTGGGGCGTTGGGCGCGCGGTGGTGTCGACACCCGGCCGGTGCGCTGATCGGTGGTGCGGAGGCTCCCGTCGCAGGCGTCGGGCGTCCGTCCCGGCTTGCACAGCCAGACGGTTCCGGACGCGCGACCGGCGGGTGACTCGGTCGATACGGCGGCGGTCGCGCCCGCAGTCGGTGCTGCCGCGGCGTGGGCTGGGGAGATGAGTCCGGCGGTGAGCCCGAGGCTCACCGCGAGGCCCAGCCCCGGGAGCAGCGCTGGGCTGAGGCTGCGGGTCGATCGGGGTCGTGAGGTCATGCCTCGCAGTGTTGCGGTTCGGCGGACCTCTGGCACCTCGAGCCGCGGTGTGGCCACTGTGTCGTCAGCCGTTCTTGCCCGCCTGTTGCACCTCGCCGAACGCCCACCCGGACACGGAGTTGCCGTTCCCGATGCGTCCCGACACGCGGAAGAGGCCCTCGAAGACCTGTCGGCCGCTCACCGAGAGCTCTTGGTCCTTCACGGCCTGCGAGATCGTGAAGCGGGCGGCCTTGTTGCCCGGGGATGGGTCGAGTCGGACCGTCCACTTCAGGTAGTACGAGTTGCCCGTGAGTGGGTTGGTCCACTGGGACGAGCGGACGGGGCGGATGTGGATGTCGTCCATGTTCCAGTTCATGCGGGACGTGAACGCGCCGTTCTGGGCCTTGTCGCTGTTGGGGCCCACGAGCATGGCGTACGGCAACCGACCGACGGGGCCCTTCGAGTCGGTGTAGCCGACCTTGAGCGCGCGCCGGCTGCCCGGCAGTTGGATGCTGAACTCCAGCCACCCCATGCCGCCGTCCTCCGCGATCACCTGTCGCGCCTCGGGGCCGTAGGAGCGGTCGACGTTGTCCCACCACAGCCAACCGGAGTCTCCGCTGCTGACGGTGCGCCCGTCTTCCCGGACCTTGAAGTCCTGCACTTCCAGCAGGGGCATCGTGTAGTAGTACTGGCCCTGGCCGTACATCGAGGTCTTCGTCGCCGTCAGATAGTCCCCCACGGAGCCGTCGAACTCGTCGAGGATGGTCGCCCGCTGCTCCGGGAACACCCACATCGGGGCGAATCCTGACGGGCCATACCCCCACTGCATGATCCCCGTGCGGTCCTTGATGCGCGCGTAGAGATCGATCTCCGTGGGAGCGGTGCCCGCGGCGATGTTGCTGACATGCCCGGTCAGTTCGTAGATGGCGCCGCGCTGTCCGATGCGGCCCTTCACCACCCGGGCGTCCACGAACTCGGGCTGTTGCAGGAGTTCCGGCTGGGTGACCCGGACCGACCATGGATATCGGGTGAAGGAGACGGGGAAGGTGACCTCGGGCAGGCCGCCGGCGCCTCCGGCGCGGTATCCGTTGCCCTGGTTGAACAGCAGGCCGCCGGCGACGACGGGGATGTCGAATCCGCCGAACGCGACATCCTCGCGCTGCAGTTCGACGGCCAGGGCGTTCACCGTCCCGTCGTCCTCGATGAGGCTGCCGCCCCACACGAAGGACTGCTCCGAGTACTGTTCCTGATCCGTCGACAGGAACTTCCGGAAGCTGTGGGGGCTCTCGGACTGGGGGAGGTCGGCCTTGGGGGAGTAGTAGGCGTCACTCGACCCCGGGGTGACGGCGGGCTCCGCTCCCGCTGTCTGCGCTCCGGCGCCTGCGAGCACGAATACCGCCGCGAGAGCCACCGCCTGATGTGTCCGTCGAGATCTCATCGTGTACCTCAATGTCGGGAGCCGGAGTCCGTCATCCGGGTTGGAGGTGAGACTACGCCCAGCACTACGGCTCATGTGCTCTCGATCGTGATGTCGAACCACGCCCAGTCCTTGGTCGCGAAGCACTCGACGGTGTCGGCGAGTTCGCCGTCCTTGTGGCGCTCGACCTGAACCCGGATCCCCTCGTTCCGCTGGTATCCGTGTCCTTCGCCCTCGGAATAGGACACGAAGTGCTTCGCATCGTCCTCCCGGTTCGCCCACCGGTCGGCGACCCAGACGCTCGGCAGGAAGGCATTGTGGTCACCCGCCTCGATGTGGGCCACAGATGTGGAGCCGACGGACAGTTCCATCCGGGTGGATCTCCAGCCGTACCGGATCTCCTGTGCGTCGTAGTAGAGCAGGCTCTGACCGGGCTTCAACTCCATCGACTTTCCGCCCATCGTGATCGACAGGTGACGCTGGGTCTTATTGGTGACGGTGCCCTTGACTCCATCCCACTTGTCGGTGTTCTGGATGTACTCATGGGCGTATCGGTGGGTGGGATTGATGTCCACGCGCCACTCCTTGTACTTGTCGCCGGTTCCGTTGAACTGGACGGAGAAGTTCATGCCGCCCTGCTTCACGTAGGCGTTGTTGTGGACCTTCTGTCCTTCGAATTGAACGTATGCCTCCGCCTGCCAGGGGTTGTTTCCGTAGAACTGGACCCGGTTGCCGTGCATATCGGAGATATCGGCCGAGACGTCATCGCCGTCCGCGTTCTTCCCGGACAGTTTCACCGACTGGCCGGGATGTACCTGGTCGTTGCCGACCCGCACCGAGCGCTCCGTTGTGTTGTGGAACTCCACCCGGGTTCCCTTCGTGAAGTTCACCACCGATGTGCTTGCGGCGGTGCCGCGGGATTCGATGTTCGGCGCCATCTGCTGCGCGCTGGTCTGGTCGGCAGGTGCAGCCGTCGCCGGGCCTCCGATGCCCATGACTGCCGTTCCGGCGATGAGCAGTGTTCCGATGAGCGCCGCCGGGCGGCTGTGTGATCGATTCGATCCTGACATGATCTCTCCTGACAATAACGATTGTTATGTTCAAAGGGAGGGTCCCCTCGCTCCGTGGCGACAAACGCCGTAACGTTCCGGCCGACTGCGGAGGTCAACTGGTCGTTGACGAGGCGAGTGTGATCGACTCGGGGTCATGACCTCCTCGGGCCCGGGATCCGTAGATCGAACCGAACGACAACTCACGGCGATCCTGGCTTCGTGGGGGGCGGCCTGGGTCGTGATCGGTGGTGTCCTGTGGCTGAGGGGGGATGCGGACCGTCGCGAGTCCTTCGGACGCCAGTCCGCCGCCTGGGGCGCTGTCGACCTGGTGATCGCAGGCGTCGGGACCCTGCGGTCCCGGCGCAGGGGTGGGGAGGGTCGTGACGATGATCGGCGGCGGCTCCATCGGATCCTCCTGATCAACAGCGCGCTGGATGTCGGCTACGTGGCGACCGGGGCGGCGCTGATGGCCCGCGCGGAGTGGATCGGTCCTCGGCTGTCCCGGCGTCGTTCCTACGCGCCCGAGCAGCTGCGCGGGGACGGCCAGGCCATCGTCGTACAAGGCCTCTTCCTCCTGGCGCTCGACTCGGTCTTCGCGGCGCGAACACGGGGCTGATCGAGCATCTGCTCAGCAGGGTGCTCAGCGCTTGACCTCGAGGGTGAATGCCGGCGACCCTTCGTCGGCCTGGCGGGTCACCTTGATCGTGAATCCGGAGTCGGTTGTCGTGACATGCTTCTCGCCGCGGCCCCGTGGAATGGTGCTCCCCGGCGTCGATGCCGCATTGTGTCGGTGGCCCGACCTACAGTGAGGGCGATGAACGGGGACTCATGCTCAGACTGATCACCGCGTGGTCCAGCGAGACCCTGGCCGACTGGTTGGCGGAGTGGTACTCCATGTCAGCGGTCGATCCGTTCCAACGCGAACTGGTCGTCGTGCCCACCCCCGGGATGGAGCGTTACGTCACCCGTCGCCTCGCGCGGCGCCTCGGGGTGTCCGACCCGCTGGCCGAGGACGGCGTCTGTGCGGCGGTCGACTTCGTGCAACCCCAGGACCTGATGGCTTCGGTCCTGGCCGGCGCAGCCGACGACGGACATGACCCCTGGGTCCCCGCAGCTCTGCAGTGGTACTGCGTGCGGGCCATCGACGAACTCGTGGAGCGCCGGGACGACCGACTCACCGGGCTACGCCATCACCTGCGTGCCGATACGCGCGACGTGAGGCGGATGGGGCTCGCGCGCGACGTCGCCAATCTGTTGGACAACTACGCATCCCAGCTACCCGACCTCTTGCTCGAGTGGGCCGAAGGAAACACTGCCCAGACCCCGTCGC
>CAIWTL010000706.1 GCA_903915555.1 uncultured Micrococcales bacterium
CAGCGCCAGCACGACACCGGCCACCGCGAGGACCACGGCCGAGGGCACCCCGAGACTGGGCCCCTCGTCCTGCGCGGGTCCCTCGACCGGGACAGCCTCCGGAGCCGTCATGCGAGACCCTCGAAAAGGTCCGTCACCGGCCGGGCCGGGATCTCACCCTTGGCCAGCAGGAAGAACTCGGTGTCGAAAACCGGCATCCCCTCGTTGTTGGACAGCGCGAAGAACCCCTGCTCGAGGTTGATCTGGCTGGCATGGGCAGCCATGGCGCCCCGCTTGGCGGGAAGTTGCTGCGAGACGTCCACCCGGGCGTCCACGAACTCGTCGGCCACCGCGAAAGGCAGGTCGTCGGGATCCATGGCCGCGAAGTCCGAGGTGTCCCCCGCAGCGCGGAGCGCCTCGATTCCTTTACGCACCTCACTGACGGGGAACGCGGTCCAGAACCATCGCTGGATCTCCCACGCCGCACCGAGGTCCGGGCGGTAGGAGGGCACGGCGGCGAGGACCGCTGCGTACGTCGCCACCCGGTGGGCCTGGATGTGGTCAGGGTGGCCATAGCCTCCGAAATCGTCGTAGGTGACCATGACCTGGGGGCGCACCTCCCGGATCACCGGGATGAGATGGTCGGCGGCCTCCCGCAGGTCCGCCTGCCACAAGCAGTCCGGGCGATCGTTGCTGGGCTCCCCCATCATCCCCGAGTCGCGGTAGGTCCCGGGGCCGCCGAGCAGCCGGTTGTCGGTCACGCCGAGCGCTTTCATCGCCTCGGCGAGTTCCTCGATGCGGTGGGCACCCAGGTCGTCCTCCCGGTCCGCGGCCAGATGGGAGATCTCGGGCAGCAGGATCTCGCCTTCCTCCCCGAGCGTGCAGGTGACGAGCGTCACCTGATCACCTGCCGCTGTGTGCCGGGCGATGAGACCGCCGGTGGACAGCACCTCGTCGTCGGGGTGGGCATGCACGACGAGTAGGCGACGGGAACTCATGGGACGACCCTAACCACCCGGCGCGAGGGGCGCCCAACTGGCCGCGACTCGCGGGAACCGTCAGTGACTCTGTGTCGTCCTACTCGTGATCTACAGTGACGCGGGCGGCCACTCGGGCCGTCCGGAGGAAGGAATCCATGAACAAGAAGCTCGTTGCCGCCGCTGGCGCAGGCACCATGATCATCGCGGCGATCGTGCCCCTGACCGCCGCCAACGCGGCCGACGCCGCAGGCGACCGCGGCAAGCTGTGCCACAAGGGTCGTTTCTTCGTCGTCCACCAGGGCGACATGATCAACGAGGTCCCGATCCCCCAGGGCTCCTACAAGACCTACGCGCACCGCGTGCCGTGCAGCAGCGCGATCATCGACCTGCACAACTGGCTCGGCACCGGCGAGACGACCGACGGCTGGACCATCTCCGCAGCCGGCCGTGGCAAGCGCTCACTGGAGTTCAGCAGCCCCAGCGGCAAGGCCCACTTCGTGATCAAGCGGATCAAGAACCAGCCGCCCGCATCCTGATCGTCGACCCGGAGCCCCCGGCCTCCTGGCCGGGGGCTCCGGCGCGTCTCGGCCTTCCTCCGTGCGCGGCGGGTTAGCGTGTCGCGACGGTCTGCATCAGCCCGCACTCACCTCGACAGAAGGAGCACACATGAA
>CAIWTL010000707.1 GCA_903915555.1 uncultured Micrococcales bacterium
CACCGGCACACCCATCTGCACGACGGGGATCGCTCCGACGGGCAACCAGACCGGCTACGACGGCGAGACCTACCTGCAGGGTGAGCCCTACCCGGGGCTCGGGCAGGAACCGACCGTGTTCCCGCCCGGAACGTACTGGCAGGTCGACGCATCGGGCGACGAGTGGGGCTACATCCCTCAGGACTCGTCGCTGCCGCCGACTCCACCGTCGGTGACCACCGTGCCGGCGGGAGCCACCACCTTGACGTTCGCCACGTACTGGGTGTCGCCGGCGGGTTCGGGAACCTTCCAGCCCCCGACCGGCGTCGCCTGCAGTGATGCCTACGAGACCCACTTCGCCGGGACCGTCGTGCAGTGGGCGCAACCGGCGATGCAGTGCTCGGACACCCCGGGGAGTCAAACCCCCTTCCTGCAGTACATCCAGAACCTGTCGACCGACACCCCGCAGACGCTGCAGGGCGTCAGCGAGGAGTTCCAGGAGAACGAGGCGCTCCAGGCCGCCTGGCAGGCCGCCTACCCCGAGCTCGAGAACGCCACCGCGGAACAGATCGCCCTGTTCGCCATCAAGGAGATGGTCGGGGCGGGGAGTTGGACGACTGCTGTGTCCGACGTCGCCCTCGACACCGTGGAAGCGGCGGTGGGGGGCTACCTGGCCGATCTCGACGACCAGACGTCGGTGTTGGCCAACACGAGTTTCGACTACTTCACCGACGGCGGGACGTGGGGCCAGTACTGGTCGCCGGCGAACTCGCAGATCAGCGACGGGAATCTGCTGGCCGTCGCCGCCGCGAACATCGACCCGCTCACCGACTATGCGGCCATCGCAGCCACCTGTGTCAGCAGCCCGGCCACGCAGGGTTGGGTGCTCGACATGTTCGACCTGACGAACTCGGGCACCGCTGACGAGGTGGTCCAGTCCTACTACGGCAGCGCCGCCGGTTCCGCGGCCGCCGGTGTGCAGGCTCGGCGCCCCGCGGCGCCGGGAGCGACCGACCTGCGCCGGGGGGTCCGGCGACCCACCCCACAGCGGGACACGCTCATCTCCTGGCAGAACAGGGGCTGGCACACCAAGGCGCTGCAGGGCAACGACGATGTCCACGGCGGCTGGAAGACGGATCGCCTCGACGGGGCGCGGGGTCACGACACGGTCGAGGGCGGTGACTCCTTCACCCGACGCCGGCACACCGCCCGGGACTTCCTCCGGGGAGGTCACGGCAGGGACCTCGTCGTCGACACGGGTGGCCCGGGCAACCGGCTCTTCGGGGGCCCGGGGAACGACCGGATGGCGGCCTCCAGCGCCAGCGCCGTTCCCGACGTCATCCGCTGCGGGACCGGCGAGGACCTCGTCCTGGCCGGCCGCAACGACCGCATCGCCGCCGACTGCGAACACGTGTACTTCGACGGTCGGGGAATGCCGAGGACGCTGCGCGAGATCATGGCGGAACCGCGCAACTGGCCGGTCCGCGGCCGGGGCTGAGAGGCGCCGGACACACTTGTCCCCCGGGGAGGGGGAAGTGGCGGAGGCGGAGGGATTTGAACCCTCGAGAGGCTTTGAGACCTCAACCCGCTTAGCAGGCGGGCGCACTAGACCAGACTATGCGACGCCTCCTGGCGACCGGGCGGTCGAACGCTCGACAAGGGTACCCGACCCCGTGCGTCGGCCGAGCCGCCCTGTGCCCCGTCTCCTTGCGTCACACCGTCGCCCCCCGATGCACGCCCCATTGGCGCCGAAAGAGTCGCAAGCGACCGATTGCGTCAGAGGTGACTGTTTCGGCAGTCGCCTCTGACTGGTGTGGTCGCATCTGGGGTCGCGTTTCGGGAACGTCACTCGTGCATCTCGGTGGTTGGGCGTGGGGCGGGCGCCTCGGTGGTCGTGCGCGGCCGGGCGTGGGTGTGGTCTCGTCAACGACCGTGTGCGCTCCCGTGCGCGGTGTCAGTGGTTGCGGTCGCGTCTGGGGAACGCGGACCCGTAGGGTGAGGCGGTGTTCCTGTCCGACCTGTGGCGCGAGATCATGCATCCGGAGGCCGGTCACGACAAGGGTCACAGTCCCTATTTCGAGGGCTGGTACGTCAAACTCGTGTCTGCCGATCGGACGACCCGACTGGCAGTGATCCCTGGCCTCTTCCGTGGTGAGGACGGCTCGGAGGAAGCGTTCGTCCAGGTCCTCGACGGTGCCACGGGACGCAGTTGGTACGCGCCGTACCCGGCGGCCGACTACTGGGCCGCCCCCGATCGGCTGACCGTCCAGGTGGGACCCAACCGCTTCACCGGCGCCGGTGTCGAACTGGACATCGCCGTGGACGACCTGATCCTCCAGGGTCGGGTCGAGTTCTCGTCGGAGTTGCGGCCGTGGCCCGTCACACGCCGGGCGCCGGGCGCCATGGGCTGGTACGCGTACATGCCGTTCATGGAGTGCTACCACGGAGTCGTCTCCTTCGGTCACGAGTTGTCGGGGCAGCTGGCGATGAACGGCGCCACCGTCGATCTCTCCGGAGGACTCGGCTACCTGGAGCAGGACTGGGGGCAGGCCTTCCCCGCTGGTTACGTATGGATGCACTCCAACCACTTCACCACTCCCGGGGTGTCCCTCATGGCGTCCGTGGCGCTCATCCCGTGGCTGCGCGGCCAGTTCCGCGGTCTGCTCATCGGCCTGGACACACCTCGTGGTCTGCAGGTCTTCGCCACCTACAACGGCACGAGGACCGAGTGTCTGGCGGTGGACGATGAGCACGTGTTCCTCGACGTGAGGCGCCGGGACGGCTGGCGCCTGTCGTTGCGCGCCGAACGCGTGGACGGCGCGCTTCTGCACGCCCCGATCCGCACCGAGATGCATCGTCGCGTGGAGGAGACCCTCGACGCCCGGATCCATGTGACGCTGATCGACCCGTCCGGGCGCACCGTGTTGTCCGACACCGGCGAGGTGGCGGGGCTCGAGGTCCACGGTGAGATCGACCGCCTCATCGAGACCGCCGACCGGTGACGTGACGTGGTCTCGGTTCATCCCGACCACACGCCTGACCCGCACCCTCACGTCTGACCCGTGAGACCTCATATCTGACCCGCCAGGGTCAGATCTGCGGTCTTCGGCGCCCGGGGTGGGGGTGGGGGGCACAATGGCGGGCATGACGACAGCGCGGTCCACGCTCGCCGGTGCAACGGTCGGTCTCCTGTTGGCCGGGGGCGCCTCCCTGCGACCGAGCTTGACCCCCCGGTCAACCCTGCACCAGGGCCTCGTCACCGGGGTCATGGGAGCCACCGGTGCACTGGCCGGCGCAGCGGTCGGCGCGGCGACCGCGCCGGTCACCCGTCGGACCGGAACCTGGTTGCCGACTCTCGCTGTCGGTGCTGCGGCGGTGGCAGCGGTCGTCCAGGGCCGCAAGCACGCCCATGCCCAGGTCGGGTCCTATCCCGAGTGGGGAGTGACGGAGGGGCAGCCCGCTCTCGGCGCACTCGCCGGGGGCGCCGCCGCCGCGGGCCTGTCGGCGGGAGTGGCGGCCATCGGATCCGAACTGGGTTCGGCGGGCGAGATGCTGTCCGACAAGTTGCCGGGATCCGCCGCGCTGTGGACCACCGCCGCCACGGGCACCGCACTGGGAGCCCTCACCATTGGGGTGAAGACCGCCCTTGCGCGCGTGCTCGGAGGCCTCGCCGTCTCCGGTGCCACCGTCGACCCCGCCCTGGCCGAGCCCCCGGACGATCCCTACGTGACCGGTGGCCCCGGCAGCCTCGTCCCCTACGACTCCCTCAGCCGCGAAGGCTGCCGGTTCGTCAACTGGCGGGTGAGTGCCGCGGAGATCCGCGAGGCCGGAGCCCCCTCCGCCGCGGATCCGGTGCGCGTCTTCATCGGGGTGGAGTCCGCCCCCGGGATCACGGAACGTGTCGAACTCGCGCTCGCGGAGTTGGACCGCCTCGACGCGTGGTCCAAGTCGTACATCATTGCGGTGTCACCGGCCGGAACGGGCTACGCGAACTCGGTTCCGGTCGAGGCTCTGGAGTTCCTCACCGATGGTGACTGCGCCAGCGTCGCGGTCCAGTACGGCCTGCTGCCGTCGATGTTCTCGCTCAACAAGGTCGACATCGCCGCGCAGACCTTCCGCGAACTCATCGACCGCATCCACGCCCGGACCCGCGGCATGGCAAAACCCCCCAGGTTGCTGCTCTACGGCGAGAGCCTGGGTGCGGAGGCCGCCGAGCACGGCCTCCTGATGGACCCCCCACTGGTCGACATCCCCACCGCGCACATGGATCGCGCCGATGCGGCGTTGTTCGTCGGGACCCCCGGTGGCCGTTCGCTGCGCAATGACCTCCTCGACAATCCGGGGACCGTCCACGTCGACCGCTGGCAGGCGCTGCCGGACCCGCTGCCGACCGGGATCCAGTTGTGGTTCCTCGAACACGACGCCGATCCGGTCACCCGCTTCGACCGCACGCTGATGTGGCGCAAGCCCGCGTGGCTGGGGGCGCCGCCGCGGGGACGCAACATCCCCGACGACATGAATTGGGTGCCGGTCACCACGTGGGAGCAGGTCCTGCTGGACGTCGCTTATGCCACGCAGTCGCAGTCCGGGGTGTTCCGCTCCGTGGGGCACGACTACCGCGCCGACCTGGCGCCGTTGGTGGCCGCGGCCTTCGTGCCCGACCAGATCGACCGCGTTCCGCACATCCAGATCCTGCTGTCGGACCGGGAGGTGGCTCGCGACCGACTGCTCGCCGGCGGGTCGGCGCAGCCCGCGGACGAGCCGACCCAGGTGTCCTCCGACGCGTGAGGTCACGCTCCCGGGAGTCACGCCGTCGGTGCCGGTTCCCAGCGGATCTCCTCCAGGCGACCGGCTCCAGGCGGCGTCAACAACTGGTGGGCGACCAGCGGGGTGGGGCGGTGGACACCGCGGAGCCGGCCAGCCGAGCGTTCAGGTGTCGGCGGTAGCGATTCATCGTCGCGCGACCGAAGTCGCCATGGGTCTGGCAGCGCCACGGCCGGTACAACTCGTGGTGGAACCGACTGCGGAGACTCTCGTTGTGTCCGATCACGTCGCCGGTCGCGATGCCGAACCGTTCCGCGAGCCAGGCGCTGAGCGCCACTGAGGCTGCCCGCTGCCGCGGATTGCGCATCACCTCCCGGTCGGACAGTCCGACGTGTTCGACACCGATCGTGCGGTGGTTCAGCCCGACCGTGTGGCGGCATCGGAGGGAGAGTCGGACCAACTGGTGTATGGTGCCGTCGCGGTCGATGACGAAGTGCGTGCACACCCCGGGCCGCTGCCCGAGTTCCGGGTCGGGCGCGTTGGACCGGAACGTCGCGAACACCGAACGCAGCGACCGCGTGCCGGTGAAGTGCTGCACGATGCCGCGCGGCCGCAACTGCCACGTCGCCTCGCCGTAGTGGAGCGTCGAGTAGTGCGCCATCTGCCGCTTGCGCGTGGGTCCGAACGGGATGAAGGACCGCCGGATGGGTGGGCGGGCCACCGGCTGCACGCCGCGTGCCTGTTCGGTCCCGACGACGTGCGGGGCCGGGCTGGTGTCGTCTACAGCCCCGTGGGCAGCAGCGACCGGCATCAGCAGGGCGGTCGCCACACCCACAGCGGTCATGGCGCTGACGGTGCGGGAGAAGCCGATCGACCGGTGGCGGTGGCGGTGGCGGTGGC
>CAIWTL010000708.1 GCA_903915555.1 uncultured Micrococcales bacterium
ATCAGCCGAATCCGGATGGGACCGGCGCGGTGCGGAACCTCCGCCGCGGCTCCCCGCCGAGGTGGTGGAGCGCACCCGGGCCAAGTACGTCGAGGCCTACGAGCGCATCACCGGCCTCACCTTCGACTGAGCCCGGTCTGAACCCGATCCGGCAGCTAGGCTGCTGCCGCATGTGGGTCACCGCGCTGCAGATCGTCGCGGGTCTCGCGCTGCTGGTGGGCGGTGGCGAGGTTCTCGTCCGCGGTGCCAGCAATCTGGCCGCGATCATCGGGATGTCCCCCCTCGTCGTGGGGCTGACCGTGGTGTCGTTCGCGACGTCCGCGCCCGAGTTCGCCGTGACCATGCGGGCCGTGCTGTCCGGCTCCCCCGGTCTCGCGGTGGGGAACGTCGTCGGCTCGAACATCGCCAATATCCTGCTCGTGCTGGGGGTGGCGGCCATCATCACGCCGCTGACCGTCAAGTCCCGCGTCGTCCGGTTCGACGTCCCGGTGATGATCGGGCTGTCCCTCCTGGCGACGGCCCTCGCCCTCAACGGTGTCATCGCCCGCTGGCAGGGTGGCCTCCTGGTGCTGTGCCTGATCGGCTACGTCTGGTGGACCGTACGGATCAGCCGCGGCGACCCGGAAGGCGAGAAGGAGAAACTCGACCCCAGCTGGACCGCCGGCGATGTCCGCGGGGCACCGGAGTCGGAGCGGTCCGGGCGAAACGTCCTGGGCAGTGTGATGTTCGTGGTCGTCGGTGTGGCGCTGCTCGTCGTGGGAGCGAACTCCCTGGTCGCGGGAGCGACGACCGTCGCCACATCGTTCGGACTGTCCGACCTCGTGATCGGATTGACCATCGTCGCCATCGGCACCTCCCTTCCGGAGTTGGCGACCGGCGTGATCGCAGCCATCCGGGGCGAGCGTGACCTCGCGGTCGGCAATGCCGTGGGGTCGAACATCTTCAACCTGGGCGCCGTGCTCGGGCTCGCCGCGATCCTGTCCCCGGACGGCATCGTCATCCCGCAGGGGGCGCAGAACCTGGATTTCCTCTTGATGACGGGTGTCGCGATCCTGCTGCTCCCCGTCGTCTACACCGGATACGCCGTGGGGCGTTGGGAGGGGATCCTGTTCGTCGCCTACTACGTGGCCTACACGGTGTACCTGCTGCTGATGTCCTCGGAGCATCAGTCACTGCAGCCCTACAGCACGGTCATGCTGGCCTTCGTGATCCCGCTGACGTTCATCTTCCTGATCGTGCTGGCGGTCTCCGAACATCAGCGTCGGCGTGGCTCGCCCCGGTCCGCGGCTGCCGGGACCTGATCGCCACGGCCGCCCCGACGCCGGTCCACGGCCGGTCGGATGTGCGCGCCTATGATGAGGAGTCAGTCCCCGGAGAACAGGAGGGCCAGTGGCCCGCGTTGTCGTCGACGTCATGCTCAAGCCGGAGATCCTCGACCCGCAGGGGCGGGCGGTCCAGGGCGCACTCACCCGGCTCGGGCTCTCCGGCGTCACCGACGTCCGGCAGGGGAAGCGATTCGAGATCACCCTCGACGGCACCCTCGATCCCGAGCGGGAGACGGCGCTCAACCGCCTGGCCGAGGAGTTGCTGGCCAACCCCGTGATCGAGGACTTCACGCTGCGGATCGACGAAGGCGCCGGATGACCCGCGTCGGTGTCGTCACGTTCCCCGGGTCCCTGGACGACGGGGACGTCCAGCGTGCGGTGGGGATCGCGGGTGCGCAGCCGGTGCCGCTGTGGCACGGCGACACGTCGATCGGTGAGGTGGATGCGGTCGTGGTCCCCGGGGGTTTCTCCTACGGCGACTACCTGCGCTGCGGGGCCATCGCCCGATTCGCCCCGATCATGGCCGACGTCGTCCACCACGCCGGTGACGGGCTGCCGGTCCTGGGGATCTGCAACGGTTTCCAGATCCTGTGTGAGACGCATCTGCTGCCCGGTGTTCTGACCCGCAACGAGTCCCTGCACTACGTCTGCCGCGACCAGGCGCTCACCGTGGAGCGGACCAGCACTGCGTGGACCGACGGCTACGAGCAGGGGGAGCGCATCGTCGTCCCGGTCAAGCACGGCGAGGGCCGTTACGTCGCCGACGACGAGACCCTCGACTGGTTGGAGGGGGAGGGATTGATCGTGGTGCGTTATGCGGAGGGCAACCCCAACGGCTCGTTCCGCGACATCGCCGGGATCTCCAACGAGGCGGGCAATGTGGTCGGCCTGATGCCCCACCCCGAACACGCGGTGGAGGATCTCACGGGTACGCCCGGCACGGATGGGCTGAGGTTCTTCACGTCCGTGTTGCGGTCCCTCGTCGGCTGAGTCCGCGGCCCGGACACTCGCGGCAGCGGCCCCGCGGTCAGGTGACGGCGTCGGTGAGGCGTCGGTGCGCATGGGCGATCGGCCCCAGTAGATCGGTCGCCGCCTCGGGCAGTGCCGCAGGGAACTCCCAAGGCGCCCCGGGTTCCCGGGGGCTCTGGAGACGCTCGGCCAGGCTCACGAGGCCCTGCTGGGACAGTGCCGCGAGTTGCGCCGGTGGTGCCACGGTCCCGATCTGCTCGTGCCACAGCAGCAACTGTTCGCTGACCCGTCGCAGATCGTCCATGATCCCCAGCCCGACCACGGGATCCAGCTCATGCCGCACGGGCTCCTGCGCGGCGGCCAGTGCCGCGTTCTCGGCCTTCGTGCGGGCGTGGAGAACGTCGAGCCGCATGCGGGCCATGTCGCCGGGTTGACCGGCGAAGACCGCAGCGCAGTAGGCGGCGGCCCGCTGCGCCAGATCGGCGAGATCGCGGTGCACCGTCCCACCCGTCGCGTGAGGCGCCACGAGGGCGACGAGCAGGACGACGCCCGCGGCGATCACCGTGTCGATGATGCGGTCGGGAACCATCGAGCGCACGGGCTCCCCCACCGACCCGAGGAGGACGAGGACCATCGTCGTGATGCCCGCGACGGCGATCGGGTAGTTGGCTGCCAGGAACGCGGAGATGGTGAAGGCTCCCGCCCCCACCACGATCGCGAAGGAGATGTCACCGCCGAGGTCGGGGACGACGATCCACGCCACCGCGACACCCAGGAGTGTCCCGGCGACGCGCATGACCACCCTCGTCACCGTTCCCCCGAGGTCGGGGCGCGTGATCCAGGCGACGGTCAGGGGGATCCAGTAGGAGTGCTCGGCGGGAAGCACGACCGCCACCACGGTGGCGATCGTGATCGCCGCGCACAGCCGCAGAGCGTGCTGGAAGCCACCGTCGGACCATCGCAGAGCGGCCCGCATCCGGGTGAGTGGGTGGTCGAACAGCGCTCCGGGCGCGCCGGTCTGCGCGCGTCGGCCCAGTGGCCACGCCGCACCCGTCTTCGCGGCGGCACGTTGCACCGGTTGGTCGACCGCCGACACCAGCACCTCGGGGACGCCCGCCGATCGGGCCGCCGCCGCTGCGCGACCACAGGCGGTGGCCGCTGTCAGAGCGCGTGTCCGCCACCGGGGGAACCGCAGGCCCCCCCCGATATGGCGCATCGTGTGGGCCGCCACGATCCGGAAGTCGTCGGCGGCGGCGCTGTGGTTCGTGCTGAGGGCTGCCAGCGAGCGTCGTGCCGCGTCACAGTCCTCGGCGAGTCCCAGCGCCCATTCCCGGGTCGTTCCCCGGGTGTCTCCGCTGCGGATCGCCGCGAGGACGGCCAGCGGGGCCATGGCCACGGTCGTCGCCGAGATCTCGTGCCCGGGGTCCCCTGCCGCCACTCCGACCGCCCGGTAGGTGGTGGACAGCGACGTCCGCAGCCCGGTGAAACGGTGGAGCGGCCAATCGGGGAGGGCCACGACGATATAGGCCAGACCGCCGGCAGCCAGCCATCCGGCCGCCTCGAGACCGCCGACGAGTGTCCCGGGGGTGCCGGCGTAGATCGCCACCAGGACCAGGGAGATCACCCCCGCGAGGGCTGTTCGCGGCCCGACCACGACAACGAATCCACAGACCGCGGCGGCGACCGCGCTGCCGACGATCCGCCACACGTCCGAGTCCGCGAGCACACCGCCGACACATACGGCCACCGCGAGGGCGCCCACGGTGAGCGCCAACCCGGCGAAGCGATTGCGGTCCGGGTCGGTCGTGTCGCAGATCCCGGTGAAGGCCGCCCCCAGCGCCAGTGACACGACGGCACTGCCCGGCAGCCACTGCAGGCCGACGAGTGTCACGACGGCCACCACGACGCCCGTCCGGATGCCCTTGGACCACCACACCCGCGCCAGGTCCACTCGCACGGAGAGTCCGACGATGTTGAGCCCCACCGCCACCGATCGCCGCATCGTCACCGGCTCAGTCTTGCCCTCGGAGCGACGCCGCGTCGTGTCGACAGCCCATCAGCGGTGAGTTGTTCCGTCGTCATCCCTGAGGTGCTTGCGTGGGAGGTGAGGGATGGGGACATGATGATGAGGACTCGAATGCTCACCGCCGCCACTGCGGCCGCTCTCGCGGCAGGACTGTTGTCCGGGGGGTCCGCAGCGGCTCTGAACACGCTCGCCACCGTGCCGGTCGGTGCCTTCCCACGGGGCGTCGCCTTCGCGCCGGACGGGAGTTCGCTGTACGCGACCAGTGGGAACGGCTTGACGGTCATCTCCGCCGCCGACAACAGCATCACCGCGACGGTTCCCGTCGGCACCAACCTGGGAGAGCCCGTGGTGACTCCCGACGGCGGTCGGATCTACGTGGCCGACCCGGGCAACAACGAGGTCGACGTCGTCAACGCCGCCACCCGCACCGTCGTGGCCTCGATCCCGGTCGCGGATGGTCCCTACGGTCTTGCCGTCACGCCCGCGGGGAACACCGTCCTGGTGACACGTCGGGGCACCGACAAGGTGTCACTCATCTCCACCGCCACCAACACGGTCACCGGCCAGGTGACCGTCGGGAACGGGCCGACCGATGTCGCTGTCAGCGCGGACGGCACCCGGGCAGTGGTGGTCAACGGCGGAGCAGGCACCATCTCCGTGATCACGCTGTCGGGGCCCACGGTCGCTGCGACCGTCCCCGTCGGGGCCACGCCCTACGGCGTCGCCATGGACCCGGTGAACGGGACGGCGTACATCTCGTCCTTCGGTGCCAACACCGTGTCCCTGCTCACCACCGGGAACGTCATCTCGAGGACCATCCCGGTGGCCGGCGGTCCGGTGGCGGCCGGTCGGTCCCGCGACGGCACCGTCCTGTACGTCGCCGAGTACGGCGGGTCGCAACTCGCCACCGTGAGACTGTCCACCAGCACCGTGTCCGCCGAGGTCCCCACCGGAACACAACCCATCTCCGTCGCGGTCTCGCCGGACGGTTCGCGGGTGGCAACGGCCAACTTCATATCCGGTGACGTCACGGTCATGGCCGCGGCCCCCCGGGCAGCGACAGCGGCTGCCACGGCCGTCAAGGGCGAGAAGGCGACCGGGAACGGGGCCGTGACGGCTGATGCCGGGGGTGCGGTCGGTTCCATCCGCTGCTACTACGGGGAGGACGAGCAGCAGGTCCGGCAGGGCCCCGGCGGCGGGGCTGCCGGAGTCCCGGCTGCGCCCGGCATGGTCGCGGCCAACACCTCGGCGCTGGTCACCTGCTCCTTCACGAACCTCGACAGGGGCCGGGTCTACCACTACGTGGTCGCAGCAACCGATGCCGACGGCACCGGGTGGGCACCCGAGACGCAGTCCTTCGTCACGCGACCGCCCAAGATCGCGTCCCCGACCGTCAAGCGCAAGAAGCGGAAACTCGTCCTGACCTGGAGCGCCACCCGCAGCGCCGACCAGTACGAGGCGCGGATCCGCAAGAACGGCTCCTGGCGGGCGTGGCGGATCGTCGGCACACCGAAGGTGTCGTTCCACAGTCTCGCGCGCGGGACGTCCTACCGGATCCAGGTCAAGGCCGGCAACGAGTCGGGCTTCGGTCCCACCCGCAGCGTGACCACCTCGACCCGCTGACTCCTCGGCCCCGGCCGCGCCGCCCAACGGTGCCGGGCCCGCGCCGGGCCGGTGCCCGGGCTGCGGTCGGCCGGGTCCCGAAGTCCTAGACTGGGGACCTCTCACTGGAGGACTCCCGGATGACGTTGGACACTGTCGCGGTCGCGGAGACCAGCCCGCGGACCGAGCAGCCGTACGCCGAGCTCGGTCTCAAGCCCGACGAGTACGAGCGGATCCGCGAGATCCTCGGTCGGCGCCCGACCAGCAGCGAGCTCGCCATGTACTCCGTCATGTGGAGCGAGCACTGCTCCTACAAATCGAGCAAGGTG
>CAIWTL010000709.1 GCA_903915555.1 uncultured Micrococcales bacterium
ACCCCGACGACATCGACGTCGGGCTCGGTGGGACCGTGGCGCAACTCACCGCCGCGGGCACCGAGGTGACCTACTGCGTCATCACCGACGGCGACGCGGGAGGCTTCGACCCCGAGGTGCCCCGGTCCGACATCCCCCGGATCCGTCGCGCCGAGCAGCGCGCGGCGGCCCGGATCCTCGGAGCGAAGGACGTCGTCTTCCTCGGGTACCGCGATGGGGAACTGACCGTCACCCACGACCTGCGCCGCGACATCTCCCGGGTTATCCGGCAGGTGCGCCCGGAGGTGGCGGTCGTCCAGACCCCGATCCGCAACCTCGAGCGCATGTACGCCAGCCATCCCGACCACTTGGCGGCCGGTGAGGCCGCGATGCAGGCCGTGTATCCCGACTCACGAAATCCGTTCGCACATCCCACCCTGTTGCAGGACGAGGGGTTGGTGGAGTGGACGGTCCCCCAGACCTGGATCGCCGGGTACAGCGACCCCGACTGGTTCCGCGATATCACGTCGGCGCTGCCTCAGAAGGTGGCGGCCCTGCAGGCCCACGAGAGTCAGACGGCACACATGGACGTCGAGGCTGCGCTGCGTGGCTGGGGCGGCGCCATGGCCGTCGAGCAGGGGTTCCCGGAGGGCACGGTCGTGGAGGGCTTCAAGGTCCTCGACACCCGTTGATGCCGGGGCCGGGGCCTCACTCCCACTCGATGGTGCCCGGCGGCTTGCTCGTGACGTCGAGCACGACCCGGTTCACGTCGGGGACCTCGTTGGTGATGCGGTTCGAGATGGTGGCGATGACGTCGTGGGGCAACCTCGCCCAGTCGGCGGTCATGGCGTCCTCCGAGGTCACGGGGCGCAGGACCACGGGGTGACCGTAGGTCCGACCGTCGCCCTGGACGCCGACCGACCTCACCTCCGCGAGCAGGACCACTGGCAGTTGCCACACGTCGCGGTCGAGGCCCGCCCGGGTGATCTCCTCCCTGACGATCGCATCCGCCGCCCGCAGGATGTCGAGTCGTTCCCGGTCGACGGCGCCGACGATCCGGATGGCGAGACCCGGGCCGGGGAAGGGATGGCGCCACACCATCTCGGAGGGCAGGCCGAGGCCCTCCCCCACTGCGCGCACCTCGTCCTTGAAGAGCGTGCGCAACGGCTCGACCAGGCTGAACTGGAGGTCCTCGGGCAGGCCACCCACATTGTGGTGACTCTTGATGTTGGCGGTGCCGCTGCCACCGCCGGACTCGACCACGTCGGGATAGAGCGTGCCCTGCACCAGGAATCCGATGCTCTCGCCGCGGTCCGCGCCCTCGGCGACGATCTCGGCCTCTGCGGCCTCGAACACCCGGATGAACTCGCGACCGATGATCTTCCGCTTCTCCTCGGGATCGCTGACGCCTTCGAGGGCCGACAGGAACCGCTCCTCGGCGTCGACGGTCACGAGTCGCACCCCGGTGGCGGCCACATAGTCCGACTCGACCTGCTCACGCTCACCCTGTCGGAGGAGGCCATGGTCCACGAAGACGCAGGTGAGCCGATCCCCGATGGCACGGTGCACCAGCGCGGCGGCAAC
>CAIWTL010000710.1 GCA_903915555.1 uncultured Micrococcales bacterium
CGAGGTCGACTACGTCGAGCAGTTCCACAGCTCCGAATTCGTGACCGGTTTCATCGATCAGCTTCCCCAGCACTGGGAGCTGGCCCGCCCCGATCCGACCTGGCGCGCGGGTCTGCCCCATCCCAGCCACGAGGTGTCGCACATCGCCCGCGAGGAGTCGGTCCTCCGCTCTCCGGCACGCCGGATACGACAGTGGTTCGGTCAGCGGACGGGACGCCCGCGATAGCCGATCGCGTCAGCCGAGGCTGATTGGCTCTGGCGTCCTCCGGCCGGCGTGAGCCAGGTTCGAGAGGATGCTGCCGTGGTGGCAGCGCCGTGGCTATCGCATGGCTGTGGTCCCGGCGTGCACATCGTGACGGTCCGCACCGGTCCATCGTCGGACCGGGCCACTGCTCCGCGTTGGTATCCTTCGCCCATGTCAGCCGACGCCGCGAATGCGCAGACCGCGGGTGCTGACCGCAAGATCGTCCTCGCCGTCGTGGTCTCCATGGCCGGCGCGCTGTTCTGTCAGGCGTCCTACAACTACGTGATCCGCCCCATCGTGGAAGGTCTGGGCGCCGACGAGACCCAGTCAGCCCTGCTGCGGCAGGCACCCGGGATCGGCGGCCTGCTGGCGATCTTCGTCGCCGGGGTACTGGTCATGTGGTTCGGACCCCGCCGGTGCCTTGTGGGTGCCGGGGTCCTCACGCTCGTCGGCTATCTCATCGCGCTACTGGCACCCAGCATGCCCTTTCTGACGTCGGGTCTGGTGCTCGCCTACGTCGGCAAGTCGGCGGTGGTGGTCATCGTCCTCAGTCTGCTGAGCAGCCGCATCGAGGGCAAAGCGGCCCGAGCATCCGCGTTCGCCACATTGGCCATGGTGTCGCCGGCGGTGGCGATGCTCCTTCCCCCGGTGGCCAGCTACCTCGTCGACAACGTCGGGTGGCGCGCGGTCGCCGCGCTGTGGCTCCTGGGCGGGATCCTCGTCATCGCGGCCGCCGTGTTCCTGGTCCCGCCGGACGGCGAGAGCACGGGGAAGCGGGGGGAGCTGTGGACCCCCGTTCTGGCAGGAGTGGTCCTGGTCGGGCTCACCCAGTTGGTCCGCCTCGTACCGACCGAGGGTCTGGCCAGTATCTCCAGCCTGGCGGTGCTGGGGCTCACGGTGGCCGCCTCACTCGCGCTGCTGATCCTGATGCGTCGGTTGAGCAACCCCTCCCTGTCGTTCCAGGTGCTGCGCCACGGAGGTTTCCTCATCTTCCTGGTCGTGATCCTGTTGATGCCGTTCTCCAACATGTGGTTCTACGGGACCATCGGCGCCCAGTACATCTACGGTCTGTCTGCCTTCACCGTCGCAATGATCTTCGTCCCGATCCAGTTGGCGGGTGTCGTCGGGGCGCGGCTCGGCGGCGTGCTGGTCAAGGCCCGCGGACTCACCTTCACCGGCACCGCGATGCTGCTGGGCGTCGCAGCGATGTCCTTCCTGTGTGTGGTGCAGTCCACCACGATCCCGATCATCGTCCCGGTGATCATCCTGATGATCTACGGCGCCTGCGCCAATGCGGCTCAGGGCACCGTGACGAACTCCGTGATGAGCATGGCGCCACCCGGGGGGGAGGGCGACGCCGCCGCGTTCCGCAGCGCCGCCTCCAGCCTGGGGTCATCGCTGGGAGCGCTGTTCCTCTCCGCCATCGTCTTCACGACCATCTCCACGTCCATCGCGGATCAGAGCAACGCCGCGGGGATCAGTCCCCAGGAAGCCGACAGGATCGCGGAGTCGATGCGGGAGGGGGCCACCTCCGAGGAGGTGTCCTCCCAGTACAGCGTCCCGCTGGACACGGTGGACCAGCTGGAGGGGTACCAGCGCCAGGGCGCCGTCGAGGGTTACTGGGCCCAGGGGGTCGGCAGCGGGATCGTGCTCACGCTGGCAGCAGTGATCTTCTACGTCGGCCGGCGCCGCGTCGAACGACACGAGGCGCGCTCCCCGGTGCCCACAGCGACGTGACGGCGGACCGGTTCTACTCCGCGGGCGCGACGGGGATGAGGACCTCGTTGTGGCGTATGAACCACGGCGTCCAGGGTGGGTCGAAGCGGGCGAACCGAACCGGACCCACGATGTCGAATCCCGCGGTACGGACGCGTGCCTCCAGCGCATCGGCGTGCCGGCGGAAGCCACTGTCGGTCGAGCGACCGCTGAACCGTTCGGCGGCCACGAGTTCGTCAGCCGTCGCAGTCATCACCACGGCGGGATCGTTGGGTGTCGGGAGATCGTCCAGCGTCGAGCCCTCCGGCATGACGAAGGCGAACATCCCCGACTGCTCCAGCACGGGGGCCGTCATCGAGATCTTCTCGGACCGCGCGTTTCCCCCTGCGATGTAGGAGAAGAGGGTCCGGAACGACGACGACACCGCACCACCCGACACCTGCGCCAGGACGGCCGGCGGGTACCGGCGCAACTGGAACCCGGGGAGTTCGGCCACGACGGTGTAGGGCTGGTGCTCGGTCACCCCTCCAGGGTAGGCCCGCGTCAGCCCTCCGGCGAAGAGACAGCCGAGGCGGGATCGTCGCCCGGGGTCACGGGTTGGGTAAGACCAGGGGTCGGAACGTAGGCTGGAGCAGTGCAGGCGGACGTGCGAGCGGCGGTTCCCGCGATGCCCCTGTCACTGTCCGACAGCCGTCGCATCCTTCTCGCGGCGATCGGTGCCGCCCCCGACCTCACCCTCGTCGTCGGCCCGGGAAACCGGGGCGACGAAATGATCCGGGAGGGAACCCGCCGTCTTCTCGACGGTCACGTCTACCGCGAGGTCGACGCCGCCGACGTAGCGTCCGCGCGCGGTGAGACCGCCCTCATCGTCGGAAGCGGTGCCTGGAGTCGGCACTACCACGAGGTGATGCCCACCTTGCTCGCAGTCGTCGAGCGACGGTTCGACCAGGTGATCGTCCTTCCCTCGAGCTACGACGTCGCGGAGGACGCTGTCGCGAGCGCGCTGATGTCGTCACGGGCGCTGTTCTTCGCGCGCGAGGAGGAGTCGTTCCGGCGGATCCGGGGGATGTGCCGTGCGGCCATCGCCCACGACTGCGCGATGTTCGTCGACCTCTCGTCCTATCCCACCGGAGGGGAGGGGACACTCCATGCGCTGCGGACCGACCGGGAGTCCGCCCGGCGGGTCCCCATGCCTCCGGACAACGACGACATCTCGGCCACCGCGGATTCACTGCAGTCGTGGCTGGACATGATCGCCCGGCACCGGGAGGTGGTCACCGACCGCGCCCACGTCATGATCGCCGCGGCGCTGATGGGCCGGACCGTCAGCTACACCGACTGCAACAACGGCAAGGTCACTGCCCTGGCCCGAACACTGCCCTTCGACGTGGACGTCACTCCGTTGCCGCTCGAGCGGCGGCCTCGGGTCATCGTCGATCCTGTCCCTCCGGTGCTGCCCCGACTCCTGGCGGCCGACCACGCGCTCGCGAACAAGGGCGCCGGTGTGGTCGAGCCGGCACCGGTGCCCCGCGTCGGGGCCGTCGTACTCAGCCGCAACCGGCCCGAGACGATCCGACGCTGCCTCGAGTCGCTCACCGGATCGCGTGCGGGGGTCCGGATCACCGTGGTCGACAACAACTCCGACTCCACCAC
>CAIWTL010000711.1 GCA_903915555.1 uncultured Micrococcales bacterium
ATCGACCAGCGCACCGTCGACCTCGTGAACGCCGGACGCGAGCCGTTCCCGGGCGAGGCTCACCTGGCCGAGTACCTCACGGAGGTCGTGGGCGACGGCCGGCTGAGCGCCACCACAGACACGGCGTCCGCGGTCGCGGCCAGCGACGCGGTCGTCCTCGTCGTCCCGCTGTTCGTCGACGAGAACGGCGTACCGGACTTCGCGGCGATGGATGCAGCGTCCGGGGCTGTGGCCGAGGGGCTGCGCCCGGGGACGCTCGTGTCCTACGAGACGACGCTGCCCGTCGGAACGACGAGGACCCGCTTCGGACCGTTGCTCTCGGAGGGATCCGGCCTCACCGCGGGAACGGACTTCCCCCTCGTGTTCTCCCCCGAGCGCGTTTTCACGGGCCGGGTGTTCTCCGACCTGCGCAAGTACCCGAAACTCGTCGGAGGGATCGATCCCGCCAGCACTGCGGCCGGGATCGACTTCTACGAGCAGGTACTGCAGTTCGACGACCGGGACGATCTTCCGCAGCCCAACGGCGTGTGGGACATGGGCACCGCCGAGGCCGCCGAGATGGCGAAACTGGCCGAGACGACCTACCGCGACGTCAACATCGCCCTGGCCAACCAGTTCGCCCGGTACGCCGACCGCAGCGGGATCGACATCGAACGAGTCATCCGCGCCTGCAACTCCCAGCCGTTCAGCCACATCCACCAACCCGGTATTGCGGTCGGCGGTCACTGCATCCCGATCTATCCCCGGATGTACCTCTGGAACGACCCGGAGGCGACGGTCGTCCGTGCGGCACGGGAGGCGAACGCGGGCATGCCTGCGTACGCGGTATCGCTCCTGGCGAGCCTGGCGGGAGATCTGTCGGGACGCACCGTCGCCGTGCTGGGGGCGAGCTACCGGGGTGGTGTGAAGGAGACCGCTTTCTCGGGTGTCTTCGCCACGGTGCAGGCTCTCGAGTCGGCCGGGGCGCACGCGGTGGTGCAGGACCCCATGTACGACGACGACGAGCTGCGCCTCCTCGGATTCGAGCCGTATCACCTCGGGGAGGCTGTGGACGCCGCGATCGTGCAGGCTGACCACGCCGAGTACCGGGACATCGGGTCGGGGAACCTGCCCGCCGGGGTGATCGTCGACGGTCGCCGCGTGCTGGATGTGGCCCGGTTCCCGGATGCGACCGTCGTGGCGATCGGGGCGGGGGACCGCTGACCACGGGCCAAGCGCCTCCGCCGCGGCGGCGGGGGTCCTACGATCGACCCGTGCCGTCACATATGTGCGCCGGGAGCCGGGCGTGAGCGCTCTCCAGACTCTCGTCAGCCATCGCGGCACGCTCGCGCTCATGGTCCGGCAGGACCTCAAGCAGTACTACGGGCGCTTCCGGCTGGGGATCCTGTGGGTCATGGGGGAGCCCCTCCTCCAGGCCCTCTTCATGTGGATCGTCTTCGCCCTGATCTTCGGGTCGACGAAGGGGATCACGCAGGAGCCCTTCGTCCTCTACCTCATCACCGGGCTCATCCCCCTCGGGTGGCTCCAACGCTCCGTGAATCAGGGCCCCAAGCTGTTGCGTCGCCTGGGGCCCCAGCTCGTGTCGGCGAAGCTGCCGGTCGTGATGTGGCCGTTGCGCAAGGTCCTCGTCGCGATGATGGACATGATCCTGGCGTCGCCGGTCATCGTGATCCTGGCTGTCGCGTTCTACGTCTTCACGGGAGCCCCGACCGTCGGCTGGGGGCTGTTGCTCGTTCCCGTCGGCCTCGTCTTCCAGTTGTTCCTGTGTCTGGGTCTCTTCATGATCGGCGCGGCACTGGCCGTCCATCTGCCCGACGTGGAGAACATGACCAGCCTGCTCAACCGGGCCTTCTTCTGGCTGAGCCCCGTCATCTGGTCCCAGCGCAACTTCCCCGAGTGGCTCACGCCGTGGCTGTACCTCAATCCCTTCCACGGGATCCTCGACTGCTACCGCGCGCCGTTCTGGCCCGAGGTCCTGACGGCCTGGCCGAACTACGCGATCTCCGCGTCAGTCACCCTGGCGATCTTCATCACCGGACTGGTGCTGCTGCGGTCACGTACCGACGAGATGCGGCGGTTGTTCTGATGTTGCTGACGATGTCCGACGTCGGGGTCCGCGTCGTGGAGCTGCGGGAGCGGAAGCGGGGCGGGAAACTGCCCACCGTGCTGGGGCGGCAGGTGAAGGAACAGGCGTGGCCGCTGCGCCATCTCGACTTCTCACTCGGGGACGGTCAGACCGTCTACGTACTGGACCTCGCGACCCATCGACCGGCGCTGTTCCTGCGCCTCGCCACCGGGACACTGCGCTGTGACGAGGGCACGATCACCCTGCCTCCCCGCAGCCTGCTCGCACGCCCCGCGGGACGCCGACAGGTCAGATCGCTCTCGGTCGGTCAGTCCATCCGCATGATGGCGGGTCTCTACGGAATGGGCGACAAGGCGATCGACCGTCGGTTCGACGAGATGGTGGACTTCGCAGAGGTGAGCCGGGTCGTCAACCGACCGATCGAGTCCCAACACCGTCAGGTCATCGCCCAGGTCGCTTTCGCCGCGGCGATATGTTCCCGGGCGGAGCTGATCGCCTTCGACAGATGCGCCCTCGTGGGTGACCGACGGTTCCGGAACAAGTGCGCACGCCGGATCGCCGAACTGAAGAAGTCCGGCACCGGCTTCGTGGTGTTCTCCCCCGACGCCCGCCAGGTCCTGGAACTCGCCGACCGTGGTCTGGTGTTGGACGGGGATCACTCACGTGAGGTGCCCCCGGCGGAGTTGGCCGGACTCCTGATCGCGGACAAGAAGGAACAACGGCAGCGGCACCGGCAACGCAGACGGCGTCGCCGCAAGCAGGAGGGCGACTCGGAGGTCTGACTCCCCCGGGGCTCCCCCACCGGATATCGCGGTGGCGATCACGGTCAGCCCACGTCGTCGGTGTTCCTGCGCTGCAGGACTCTGGCGACCGTACGCATCTGCATGGCTGAGGACGCGATCAGGCCCACGAAGCCGATCACCCGGAGATAGGTGCCCGAGAGTTCGTCCACCGGCGTCAGGGCCCCGGCGATCAACAGCAACGACGACCCGACGAGACCCACC
>CAIWTL010000712.1 GCA_903915555.1 uncultured Micrococcales bacterium
ACTTACCGACCCCGTGCTTGTCGTGGACGATGAAGTCCCCCGGGGTCAGGGACAAGGGGTCGACCTGCCGCCGCCGACGGGACGGCAGCTTCGCGCGCCCCGGGTCGCGCCGTGACTGGGTGCGGCGGGCGAAGTCACGGTCGGAGTAGACGGCCACCTGCTCGACCGGCCACGCGAATCCCGTGTCCAGCGACCCCACCGCCATGGTGGCGACGCCCGCCGACAAGGCGTTCCCGCGACCGGTGACGACATCATCGTCACCGAGCACCTCCGCGAGTCGCTGCGCCGAGCCCTCACCGCCGGCGACCACGGCGACCCGCCACCCGTCGCTCACTCGGCGGGCCACGTCCGCGACGGCGTCGCCGGGTCCTTGGAACGGGCCGATGGGTGTGATGCCGGGGTCGTCACTGCCATCGGCGCGCAGCGCGGTGATCTCGGAGGCATCGGGCAGGGCGGCCGCGATGTCCGACCACGCCGCCAGCGTCCCCGCGGCGGCGGTGAGCGGCGTCTCGGCCCCCATCCCCGCCGCCGACCAGGCCGCGGCCGCGAACTCACCGGCGGTGCGCTCGGTCTCCTCGCCGCGGATCTCGGCCCGCCCGGGTTCGACGACCACCGACGTGGATCCGGGGGGAAGCAGCGAGGGCAGCACCACCATCTCATCACTGACCAGGCCGGCGAGGGCCTCCATGCCCGGGACCGAGATGCCCTCGGACAGTTGGTTGAGTTCGGACCTCGCCTCGGGATGCCGGTCGGCCTGTCGGCGCGCGCGCTCGCGCACCCCGTCGGTCAGCAGGAGCTCCCGGACGGGGACGAGGGCGATGGGATGAGCCACCGTGTCGATCATCCGCTGGTCGGTGACGGCGAAGGTCCGCAGTTCCTCGATCGTGTCGCCCCACAGCTCGGCTCGGACGGGATGCTCCGCGGTGGGCGGGAAGACATCGACGATGCCGCCTCGGACGGCGAACTGACCCCGGCGCTCCACGAGATCGACCCGCTCGTATCCGAACTCCACGAGACGGGTCGCGAGCTCATGGGGGTCGACGTCCGCGCCCGGTGTCAGCACGACGGGGTCGGCCTCCACCACCTCGCGCGGGACCACCTGCATCAGTGCGCGGACCGGGGCCACGATGATGTCGGGCGGACGTTCCTCCCGCAGCGATCCGATCACGGCGAGGCGGCGCCCGACCACGTCGGCGGACGGCGTCAGCCGCTCGTGCGGCAGCGTCTCCCACGCCGGGTAGAGCGCGATGGTTCGGCCCGCCGCCCAGAACCGCAGTTCGTCGGCCAACCTGTCCGCATCGCGGGTACCGGGGGTGACCACGAGCAGCGGGCCGTCGCCGCGGTGCGCCAGACCGGCGACCATGGGGGCGGTGGCCCCGGGGGGTAGCACGATCGAGCCGGCGCCGGACTGTGCCAGACGGTCGGCCAACTCCCGCGGCCACGCCTGCTCGGGCATCCATCCTCCGGTGGGGGTCTGCGCCGACCGGCGCACCATCAGTGTCTCACCCCGCAGACGACCGGGATCTGCTCGGTCCCCAGGTCGACCCGCTGTGTCGAGATGCACAGCCGCACCGGTTCCGGAGCCACCCGACCCCTTCCTATGCTGGAACGGTCGTCCCAGGGGGTCTGTATGCGAATCCTGCTCGTGGCCTCCTCAGGGGGGCATCTCGCGCAGTTGCTGAGCCTGCGGCCCTGGTGGGGCGATCACACCCGGCAGTGGGTGACGTTCGACACCGTCGATGCCCGCTCACTGCTCGCCGACGAGGACGTCGCCTTCGGCCACTCTCCCACCACGCGCAACGTTCCCAACCTGCTGCGCAACGCCCGCATGGCCCGCCGCGTGCTGGCGGAGTTCCATCCCGACATCGTCATCAGCACGGGAGCGGGGATCGCCGTTCCGTACTTCTGGCTCGCCCGTCGGTACGGCGCGCGGACGGTGTACCTCGAGGTCATCGACCGCATCGACTCGCCCACCCTGACGGGGCGCCTCGTGTACCCCGTCACCGACGAGTTCCTCGCGCAGTGGCCCGATCAGGTCGAGCACTACCCCGGCGCACGGGTGGTGGGGCCGGTCATCTGATGACCGACCCCACCTCGGGGACCTCCTGTTGCCGACCGGTCAGCGGGTGAACACCCGCACATAGTCGACCTCGTACCTGCCGGGCATCTCCGCGAACCACAGACCCGTGGTCGGGCACAGGGCCGGGTCACCGTTGGTCGGTGCCTTGTAGGTCAGGCTGCAGACCTTGGGCCCCGGCAGCCACCCCAACTGCTGCTCGGGATGTCCGGTGTAGTTGCCGCCCACCGCGGTGTTGACCGCGATGTCCCAGGCGGCGTTCGGGTCGACACCGTTCCACGCCTCGGGGCTGGGGTTGACGTACTCCAGCGTCTGGACGTTGTCGATGAAGAACCGGAACCGCACGTCCTTGCTGCCGTCGGATCCCGTCACAGGCTCGATCTCGACGGCCCAGGTGTGCCAACCGCCCGTCCCACGGACCGGTGTCTCGGTGAAGGTGGACCGCTTGGCGACGTTACGTCCGACCGTGCTCGGGAAGTGCAGGGTCTGGGTGGTCTTGCCCGGCACCTGCGAGAAGAAGTACTCCATCACATCCACTTCGGCGACGCTGGAGCCGCTGCGGTGGCGCAACCAGAACGCCGGCCACAGTCCCTGGCCGTGCGGGATCCGTGCGCGGATCTCGTAGCGGCCGTACAGCGGGTAGTACCGGCCCGACTCGCGTGAGCCGATGAAACCGGACGTGTATTGGCGGTTGCTGCCGCTCGGGCAGGTGACCGTCTCCTTCTTCGAGCTGATCGTCAGGGTGCCGGCCGCCTGACTCAGGTTGTTCGGCGTGAGGCAGGCCAGTTCGGCGTTCCCGTCGCCGTAGGTGTTGTGGTAGGCCGTCCACCGACCGGTGTCCAGGACGTCGGCCTCGAACTCGTCGGACCAATGCAGCTTCCATCCCGCGGGCGGGGTGATGGCGGGCTTGGTCACCGTCACCTGCTTGGTCGCGGTACCGGTGGCACCCTTGTCGTCGGTCACCGTCAACCGCACGTCATACGTACCCGCCGCCGCATACGAATGCTGCGCAGTAAGACCCGACCCCGTCGACCCGTCACCGAAGTCCCACGCGTACGACACCACCGAACCATCCGCATCCGACGACGCCGACCCATCCACCGACACCGCCAGATCCGACGCCTGCGCCGAGAACCCCGCCACCGGGACCTCGTTCGGCTTGGTCACCGTCACCTGCTTGGTCGCAGTACCGGTGGCACCCTTGTCATCGGTCACCGTCAACCGCACGTCATACGTACCCGCCGCCGCATACGAATGCTGCGCAGTACGACCCGACCCCGTCGACCCGTCACCGAAGTCCCACGCGTACGACACCACCGAACCATCCGCATCCGACGACGCCGACCCATCCACCGACACCGCCAGATCCGACGCCTCCGCCGAGAACCCCGCCACCGGGAGTTGGTTGGGGTCGGGTTCGACGGTCGTCACGGCGATGTTGTCGACATCCACCGTCGCCTTCGCGGGGGCGGAGGAGGCGATCACATTGACGTCGATGGTCGAGTCGGTCGCACGCGCGGTGTAGTCGACCGCGACGTCGCGCCACGCGGTCGAGGAGAGGGTCACGACCTGGCTCGCCTGGCCGAGCATCGTCCAGGTGGATCCGGAGAGACGCCACTCCTGCATGCGCACGGTGACCTTCTGGCTCTTGGTGTTCGACGAGCGCACCTGCGCCTTCGCCGAGTACTGCCGCCCGACCACCGGTCGGCCGACGGTGTTGACCTGATCGTTGAGCGTCATGGTCAAGGCTTTGGTGGTCGCATTGGTCATGCGGGCCATACCCGGGCTGAGCCAGCTCAGGGTCCCCGCCGTGGACAGGTACCAGCCCGAGGTGTTGGTCGGGAAGGTGCCGTTCACCGCCAGGTCGACCGTTCCGGCGGAAGCGGTCGGGGCGGCGAGGAAGGCGCCGGACAGGCCCAGTGCCGCTGCTGTGAGAAGTGAGACGGTGACCCGTCCCGGTTGTGCCCTCATGGTCACTCCTTGGTGCTGCCCGCTCTCGGGGAGCGGTGTTCAAGGAGTCCCTCGGTGGACTACTGCATTTCATTGAGGGGGTTCGGGCAATTGGTCCCGTCGGGTGATATCCGTCCGCATCTGTTGTCACCGTGCGTCATCTGGAGTGTCGGAATGCGGACAGGAGGGGAGGCGGGTCACCCTCCGCGTACGCATGCGCGGAGGGTGACCCAGGGGATCAGTGACC
>CAIWTL010000713.1 GCA_903915555.1 uncultured Micrococcales bacterium
AGTAGGTTCCCCGCCGCGGTGTTGCAGGGAGTGAACGTGATGATGCCCGTTGTCGTATCGACCGTGTACACACCTTTGCCCGTGACGATCTGTGAGGTGGCTGCACAGTTGGGCAGCGTTTGAACCGGCCCGGGAGCCACGGAACACAGCCTCACGGTCGTCGCATTGACTGTCGCGCCACCGCTCGCAGCATCGTTGGTGAGCGGATTCACCGATTGGGCGACACCCTGGCCTCCGGAGCTGGTGTCCGCGGTCGCGGTCACCGGCGGCGGCGGGGTCACCGTGGGTGTGATGGTCGCAGACCCGATCTGACCCAGGGTGTCCTTGACGATGTACTTGATGGCGGTGGCCGTCCCCGTGAAGGGAACCCCGGGGCAGCTCGTGGCGTACGTCACGCCGTTGACCACCAGACTGCCCGCGACTGATCCGCACGGAGTGAACTTCACCGTCCCCGTTGTGTCGTCCACGGTGTAGACGCCCTGGCCAGACTGTGCCCAGAACTTCGCGTTGTTCGAGTCACAGGTGGAGTCTGCCGCAGCCGCGAGACAGAGCTCGATCGACGACGTCGCCAGGGCCGCACCAGCGCCTGCACTGTCATTGGCCCGCACATCAATGACCTGCGCCGTGCTCATCGCACCCGTAGATGTGTCGGCCGTCGCCGTCGGCTTGGCCACCACGAACGGCGTGATGGTGGACGTAGCGGAGCGCCCCAACGAGTCGGTCGATTGATAATTCACGGTGGTTGCCGTGCCCGTGAAGGGACCGGTGCACCCAGCTCCGGACGGGATGCCGCTCGCCGAGCAGGGAGTGAAGGTGACGTTCGCACCCGAGACCGAGTACGTCCCCTGACCGGAAATCGGTAACGACGTCGCGTTGCAAGTCGGATACACCTGGCCGGAGCCACACAACTTCAGCGGCGCGACAACGCCGGAATAAGTCGCCCCCGTGGACGCCGAGTCGTCCGCCAACACTGCGATGGTCTGCACAGCACCCTGCACGCCCGTCGACGTATTCGGTCGCGCAATCGGCTGCGCGATGTAGAGCGCGTTGACTACCGCAGCACCGCCGACGGGCACGGTCGCTGAGTTGGACCTCAGTTGAATGGGATAGCGCAGCACCACCACACCAGAGCCGCCAGTGCCAGCCGGCTGGATCGTCGACCAACCACCGTTTTCGTAGGTGCCGGTGTTGCCGTCCCCGCAGCGACCACCTGGGTTGACGAAGACGTGTCCTGAGCCGGGGTAGTAGCAGCCCTCGCCTTCGTAACTTCGCCACCCCGCTCCGCCGCCGTTGCCACGATTGGCGGTGCCCGCCTGGCCGGCGGAGGCGTAGGCGACTCCGCTCCAGTTGGGCCCGCCGACTCCGTACGCAGTGGACGATCCCGACAACGATGATGTGGTCCCCGTGCCCGCTGGGTTGCTCCCGCCTCCTCCGGCGCCGCCGGTTGAACTGACCGTGCCCCCCACGACTCCGGAGAGTGTCGAACTGCCGCCGGCAGCATTCGCAGCACCCCCCGCGCCGACGGTGACACCCACGGTCCCCGACGTCACCGCCGACCCAGAGGTCACCTGACCGCCTGCGCCCCCCCGTGTCAGGGCATTAGTGCTGTAGGGCGAACCGCCGCCGCCACCACCGACGACAAGGTAGGACAGCGTCACGCCGACCGGCGCTCCAACATCGGCTGTCGTCGCGGTGATCGTGCGGACACAGGTGGAGGTAGTCGCGTCAAAGGTCCATAAGCCAGGACACTGCGCTGACGCGCTATTGGTGCCCGACCCGCCCGTAGCCACAGTCACGCTCGAGATGGCAGCAGCTGCGCTGAGTGACGTGGTGCCACTTGCCGGAAATCGCACCTTGTAGTTCGCGGGGCGGAGGTAGCCGAAGGAGTAGCTGCCCGATCCATCGGTTGTCGTGGTGATGGCCAGTCCGCTGTCATCGAGCAGCACGGTTCCGCTGTCATCGAGCAGGGTGACAGTCAAAGCCGGGACCGCGTCTCCCGTAGTGCCCAACGTCGCGGTACCGGCTCTACCCGTCAGAGTCCCTCCGCACTGAGCTTGGCTCGGGGCCAGGATGGTGAAGCCTTCGGTGTCGCCCGTCAACGAGCCTCCGGGGGTCGTGCTGCCTGATGCAGCCACGCTCGCCGAGACATCAATGAGGTCGCCTGATCTGATCACAGTCTTGTTAGGGCACGGCGGGATCGTCACAGGATTCAGGCACAACTGCGGCGCGTCACCCACCGCCTTGATGTGTGCGGTGGCGGTCACAGGGCCCGCGATGCCCACCGGCCTCACGATGAAGTTTGGCTGCTGACCGGTGAGCGACACGGAGAGACCGGAAAGGTCCTTGGGGGTCGTCGCCGCAATCGGAGTGTCATCCCAACCGGGGATCACGGCTCCGCTGGAGTCCTGAACCGTCAACAGAAGTGAGCTGAAGCCTGTCGTGGGCGTGTCCAGCGTAAACGATCGCCACTGGGCAATCGCGCTGTCGTCAGAGCACCCCATGCGGGGCACCGACGTGGTGCCGGAGAAAGACACCTGCACCGGTGCAAGAGATCCACAGCCGCTTGTGTCGTCAACCATATTCACGGTTGAGATGACGGGAGAGTTGTGACGGGTCAGCCACAAGCAGTTCGTGACGAGTGGGTCGGGAGTTACCGTGTAGTTGTTGTACGCCGTGCTGAACAGGTCTCGCCCATTGCATTTGCCACCCGCGCCGGCGTTGGCAGCCGCGTCGTAGCAGTAGACCTTGGTAGCGGTCACCGTCGTGTAGTTGGCGTCACCCACATAGACGCGCGACCCTTGGGTGGTGGCGATGGCGAATTCAAAGGTGTTCCACGAGTCTGAGAATTGAGGTAGGCCGTAGACGGTCTTACCATCGACCGGAGTGCTGCTTGTGGTCCAGCAATAAATGGGATCCGAAGCCGTGGTGGTGGGTCGCGCCCAACAGACGGCTCGAGTCTGGCCGACGGAGTTGGGCAGCGCATACAGCTGGCCACCCGCTAGCCAATTGATGTCGTTGGCCCGCGCGACTCTGAAGTCAAAGGCAGCGGACCATCCGCTGCACGGCAGCCCCGTCGTCACCACGTAGCAGCCCACACGGGTCGTGTACGGGGAGGCGATGCTGAGCTTCACCTGCGAGACGTAGACCTGATTGCCCCACATGACGATGCTGTCACCGTTCTGACCAGACGGTGTAGCCGAAACACCCCAGCCGGTGTCGATTTCGCCACACGTGGTCATGGTCGCGGTATCGACACAGGAAATGCGAGTGCCACCGGCCTTGCCATCAACGGCGTACAGTTTGGTCTCGCTGGATGTGCCCGAGGTCGCTGCGCCCGCAAAGACTGAGTACTGGCCTGTCGACCTCAGGGCAACCTTGGGCGTGGAGCAGTTGACAGGCACCCCTCCGACACGCCCCGAGGCGCTTGCTGCGGCGACGTTCGCATTCGTCTTGGCATAGGTAAACGTCGTCGACGTCGGGGTCGACGTCACGACATAGGTCCCGTCAAAGGGAGCACCCACTCCCGAGACGGCGACTGTGCCGCCAACGGTGAGGCCATGGGCGGCGCTTGTCGTCAGCGTGGCCACGTTGGCCGTAAGAGCCTTGTTGGTGATGGTGGATTGAGGAGTAGCCAGCACCGCTGCGATGTCAACGCAGTAGAGGCCCCCGTAGCCTGAGATCCATACCTTGTTTCCCACCACTCGCGCCGTGGATCGATTGAGCGTCTGGGAGGTGTCAGTCCCGAGGCCAAATGCGAAAGGGAAGCCCGCGCACTTCGCACCTGTCTGGATGACCCAGCAATCGAGGTTCCGCGACGTGTGGTGATAGACGTTGAAAACTCGCGTGCGGGCTGGATCGAAGAAGGCCTGATATCCGTCTCCCACTGTTGATTGCAGTGCGGCCGGGGCTAGGGATTGGACTGGCCCTGACACATTGGCGCTTGCGACTTGGCGGCCTGCGTCCGACCCGTCGGTCACCAGCGAGCCCGAGGCCTTCACCGCGGTTACCTTGTCCCAGCTCGTCGTCGTGCCGGTTGCCGACGTGGGTGCCGTGGCGGTCCAGGTCGCTCCGTTGTCGAATGAATAGGACAGCATCCAGCCCTGAGGTGCGACGATGTCGGTGGCGGCCGTCAACTTGACCTTGGTGGGGTCGATCGTTTGGACGATCTCCTGCGCCACGGTGCCCGTGTCGTCTCTCACCGGCATGGTTGCCTTGAGTGCCACAGGCGCCCCTGATGCCACAGACGTGGGCGTGACCGTCAAGGTGACTGCCGGACTCGTCGCCTGCGCCACGGCGGGCATGACCAGCCCCACCGCCACAACAGCCAGCGCCGCGAGGACACTGACCGTGGTTCGCAGGCCGGGGGGCACGGGGGGAACCTCCTGAGTTCGTGGGGGCGAACTACCTTCCCCCGTCAGGAATCCTCACGTGCAGCACAGACCCACATGACCCCCACGGTGTCCCCTGTTTCATGACAGGACGGCCACTGGAGGTACGGATGTGACTCGTGTGGCGATGTCGGCCACACGCGCGGCTGAACGTCCCCAGTTTCATGACACACGCCCGCGCCCGAGCGTGGCTGCGCGCGACGACGGACCAGCACCAGGACGTTCGCCATCCGAGATGTCCGTTGTGGGCCTTTGCGTGAGTCAAGATGAGAGCCACAACGTGAGGAGGTGTTATCCGTGGCCACCCGCGTCATGGTCATCGATGACCATCCGCTCCTGCGGGATGCCGTGCGGTCGCGGGTCCTGCAGGTGGCGCCGGACGCGGAGTTCGCCTACGTCGGCGCATCAATTGCCGAGGCGGTCACCGAGCACGAACATCAGCCCGTTGACTGCGCCATCCTCGATCTGGACCTCGGCGACGGGAAGTCGCCGATCGTAAACACCTCTCAACTGGTCAACGTTGGGTGCCGCGTACTCATCGTCAGCGCGCTCGCAGATGCTGCAACGGTGCGCGGCGCGCTTCGCGCCGGAGCCCTCGGGTATATCTCGAAGCAGGCGGACATCGATGAGTTCGAAGACTCCTTCAAACTCACCGTCGAGGGCACGCCGTCGACCTCACGTGACGTGGCCGCCATCCTCTCCAGCGACGAGCAATCCAGCGTGCAACTCAGCGAGCGCGAGCGCACCGCCCTAGTCCTGTACGCATCGGGCCTGAAGATGGACGCCGTGGCACGCCGCATGGACGTCAAGCCAGCCACGGCACAGGAATACATCCGACGTGTCCGCGCGAAGTACGCCCGGGTCGGGGCGGACGTCTCCACCAAGACCGACCTCTACCGTCGAGCTCGGGACGAGGGCCTTGTCCCCTAGCCCGACACCGCCTCCGGAGTCGCGCGTCAATGGCCTCTACGAGGTCCGCCGCTGGCTGATCCTGCTGCTGCTCTCGGAGGCCTGGCTCTTCGCCGCCTTGGCCGGCATCGCCAGGTGGACCGCATTGCCCACATCAGACCGCGCCGTCCTGGTGACCGGACTCGTCCTCATCATCCTGGGATGGATCCTGTCGCGGCGTCCCGTCGGCCTCTGGCTCGTCACCGGCGCACCTGTGTGCCTGATGGTGGCAACCCTGCTGAACTCCGGAGATCTTGCGTCGGGCCAGTGGATCGCCCTGGGTGTGTCGACCGGTCACGTCGCCTACGCCATCGTCTTGTTGGCTCCTCGCAACGTCGGACTCGCGGCCGTCATCGGCGCCCCCATCCTGCTGGCCGTGCTCTGGTCCCGACGACCCACCAACGTCGTGCCCGGCGCGCTCGACGTGGCAGGGGGGTGGATCTCGGTGGTCAGCCTCCTCGCCTCCGCCGGGATCCTGTGGTTCGTCTGGAACGGACTCCTCGATCAGGCGCGCACCGATGACATGCGACTACAAGCCCTCAGTGATCGCGTCGACAAGGAGGTCGCCGCTCAGGAGAGGTCACGACTCTGGCGACAAACCGCCGTCACTCTCCACGAGCGACTCCTCAGCACGCTGCGATACATCCTGCAGACCGATGCCATCGATCAAGAGGGCCTGCGCCAACTCGCGGACCTCAGCGAAGGGCACGCATCGCAGACGGATCTCGCCGACGAAGTTCGCCAGGCCACTGCTGCCCGTGTCGCCGCCGGCATCGTGAGAGTAGACCCAGCCGCCCTGGAGATGCCGATCAGCGACGAGACGCGGACCGCCGTGCGCGCAGCAATCGTGGAGTGTGCGCTCAACGCCGTCTTGCACGGAGGGGCCACCGACGTGCACGTGACCGGGCGCGTTGACAACGGAACGGCCTGCTACGAGATCTCCGACGACGGCCACGGTATCGACGCCAGCTCGCGCCCGGGCCTGGGATGGACCGCAACGTTGGGCGAGGGTCTTGCCACCGTGGGCGGCACCTGGGCTATCTCTCGCGTGAAGGACCGGACTGTTGTGACAATTCACGTGCCCACTACCGCGGTGGATCGTTCCGCGGCCTTTATCGAGGACGGCTTCCAGCAGGGCCGCGCTCTGATCTCCGCCCCGCTGATGGCCTTCGGCCTCGTGGGGATTGCCTACGTCGTCATCGCGGGCCTGTCATCCCCGCAAGGGTGGCCGCTTATTGGTGTGTCCGTCGTGGCCACCCTGGCGGCCGTGGTCCTTGTGGCGCGTCGGTGCACTCCGGGACTTCTCTCATCGACCGCCGTCATCGCCGGACTCGCCGCAATCCCGTGGCTCATGACGGCGGCACAACCGCCCGCAGATCAGGCTGCCGCCATCAGTGCCGGGGTCACGACGGCCGGATACGCCCTCAT
>CAIWTL010000714.1 GCA_903915555.1 uncultured Micrococcales bacterium
ACGCGTGTCACCCAGGCCGACGTGGCCGACCAACTGCGCAACTGCGCCGATGCCGAGGCGGAGCTGATCCCCGGCGGGACATCGTCGGCTGTGGCGCAGGCCTGCTCCTCGACCCCGGTGGAGAATCCCACGCCGGGGTTCGGCAGTGGGGTCAAGACGAGCAACGGGGTCAGCGCCATGACGTTGTGCCGCAACCCCCCGCAGCCCGGTGACTGCGAACCCGTGTCGTTCCGCATCGGCTTCCGGAACAACGGGAACGTCCCCTTGACCAACGTCGTCATCACGGACGGACAGAGCGACCCCGTCGGATCGCCCGCCCCCTTCGACAAGGTGCGACTCGACCAGCTCATCCTGCCCGCCTCGCCGGCCGCCGACGCGGAGGTCTGGGACCCCACCTCCGGCGCCGGCGGTGCCTATGTCCCCTACGACGGGGGTGACAGCGCCCTCCTGGCGCGTGCCACCGGCTTCCGTGTCACGCTGACCGGAGACCTTCCGATCGGGCAACGCTTCGATGTGACCGCCAAGGTCCTGGCGCGGTCGGACGTCACGCCGGGCGACACGTTCACCAACTGCGCCTCGATCTCGCTGGGGAGCAACAGCCGTGAGGTCTGCAGCAACGCCGTGGCGATCGGGGAGCCCAACAACAACGCCCAGCTCGAGAAGCTCATCGTGCCCGGTCAGGTGGTCCGGCCCGCACCAGGACTTCCCCCGCAGACGGCCCAGGTGCGCCAGGTCATCAACACGGCGGCCAACGGCGGGAATATGCCACTCAAGAGGCTCGTCACCACAGACATCGACGCGGACTTCTTCGATGCGGTGACGTTCGCCGGGAACCTCCACGTCAACTTCCCCGTGGGTGCCAACCGGGTGCGCATCGACGCGTGTACTTCCACGTCCGACTGTCAGGCGGACACCTGGGTGACGGGGACCCCCACCAGCAGCAGCACCCCCGGCCTGCCGGTGGGCGTGACAGCGGCCGATGTGAAGGGCATCCGCGTCACCTTCACCCATTCCTCGGGCGGCTACAACATCCTGCCCAGCAACCAGATCCCCACGAGTGCCCAGTGCCCCAACGCCAACGTCTGCTTCGACGTCACCGTCAAGAGCACTCTGCCGGCCGATGTCGACCTTCTGGAGAACACCATCTCCGGGGCCGGTGAGTCGCCGCTCCAACAGCCGGGACAGACCTTCCCCATCCCCGATGTGACAGCGCCGTTGTCGATCGTGGCGGGAACCGCCCAGTTGGCGTTCGACAAGACACCGAACAGCCGTATCGGTCCCGGGGACACCGCACCCATCAACCTGAAGGCGACCAACACGGGCACGTCCCTGCTCGTCGACCCGGTGATCGTCGACCCCCTGCCGGCGGCGCTCACGGCGGTGCCGGGAGTGGGGGGAGCAGCGCCGTACACCATCACGTACAACAACCTCCCGAACGGCTATCCCCGTCCGACGACGGTCACCTACCGGGAGATCCGGGGGGACCCGACCGACCCGCCGGCCCCCGGGTGCACCGACATCAACCGCGTCTGCACACTGTCGTGGGAGTTCCCGGGGTACCAGCTCCCGGTCGGCGCTTCCATCCAGATCCAGTTCAACGTGGAACTCACGCCCGGAACCCTGGCGCAGGAGGTCATCAGCAACGTCGCGGGGGCCTCCGCGGCCAATCCGGCCCTGACCTGCAAGAATCCGGCGGCCTCCCAGACCGGCTATCCGTACGGCACCGGGCTGTTCTGCCTCGACGGCGCCGAGGTGACCTCGCTCAGCGGCAACGACTTCAAGGGTGAGAAGTGGATCAAGGCCGACCCGGCCCTCGGGTTCCTGAACGCCTCGGGTCAGGTCGTGGACGTCGACGACCCGCAGTGCCCGCAGTACTTCCTGAACGGTGAGATCTACACGCGGTACCCGTGCGTCGCCCGCGTCCTGCCCGGACAGCGGATCGACTACCTGATCCGTGGCGTCAACAGCGGAACCAATCCCGCGACCGAAATCGTCATCCTCGACGGGCTTCCGGTCGAGGGCGACAACGGTGTGAAGTTGACGACCCAGCAGCGTGGCACCCAGTGGGACAACCGCCCCACGATGGCCAGTCCCGTGGTCAACGTGGAGGGGTATCCGGGCGTCACGACCGGCTACACCGACGCGGGATACATGACGAACGGTTTCTGCCGCAACGGGATCAAGGAGCCCCCGGGGGACGCCTGCCCCCCGAACTCCTTCGATGCACAGTTCGGGCCGGCGAACACCGGATTCCAGACGACGCTGACCTTCCCTGTCGGTGAGCGCTTGGATCCCGGGGAGTCGTTCACCCTCACCTGGAGCATGACGGCTCCGCTCGATCTCACGAGCCTGATCACGGAACCCATCGCGTGGAACTCCTTCGCCTACCGTCCCAGCTTCATCGAAGGATCCACGGTGCGGGTGCTACCGGCCACCGAGCCCCTGAAGGTCGGGGTCGCCATGCCGATGGAGACCTTCACCGTCGACAAGGACGTCGTCGGGCTCCCTCAGGGAGTCACCGTGCCCCCCTACCAGATGGCCTATCGGTGCACCATCACGACGGAGTCGGCGGGCGAGCAGCAGGTCGCCTCGGGAACCTTCCAGGTCACCGGAGGCGACTCGTGGACGAGTCCGTACATCCCGGCCTCCGCTGTCTGCTACGTGTGGGAGACCAACGCGCAGGGGGGGACGTCGGACAACATCGGCGAAGAGAACGCTGCGGCGATCGAGATCGTCTCGGGTCAGGACAACCGGACGACGATCACCAACTCCTACGAGTCCGGCGAGCTGACGTTCAGCAAGACAGTGACGTGGGACAACGTCGCGCCCGTGCCGGTCGGCGACTTCGACTTCGAGTTGTCGTGCGGATTCCCGACCCCGGGGGACACCCTTCCCGGTTTCCCGACCACGTTCAGCCTCTCCGACGGTGACGACACGACGTTCACCGATCTTCCCGTCGGCACCTCGTGCCAGGTGACGGAGACCGGGACGCAGAACGCGACAAAGGTGCTCATCAAGCCCTCGAACCAGGCACCCACCGAGGGACCCACCGCCACGATCGGCGTCTCGTCGGCGGAGCAGGGCGGCACGGATGTCGAGGTCGAGAACATCTACCAGACCGGTGGCATCCT
>CAIWTL010000715.1 GCA_903915555.1 uncultured Micrococcales bacterium
CTGCTCCGGCCCTGACGACGTCGCGGCCGGGGGAGGCGCACACGACATCGTCGCCGCCCTTGGCCTCGACACGGTGCCGCCCCCGACCGAGGACGACGATCACGTCGTCCGCCCGGGTCCCGCGGATGGTCCGACCCGAGCCGACAACAGTTGCGGTCAACCCTCCACAGGTGGGACGGCCGCTGGAGACCGGCGAGGCGTCCGCTGCGGGGGCCACGGCGCCCAGGCCGACGACGAGAAGAAAGGTGCTGATGCCGCCGGCTGCGGTCATCGGGACTCGGGACAGCGGCACGGTTCCTCCTCGGAAGTTGGATCAGTCATCGGCACCGCATGGGGTCGACTTGAGGCATCCTCGATATATGGGCCTCGAATCCTTGCCCGACCTCACGGTCGTGGCCATCCCGCTCTACATCGTGACGATGGCCGCTGAGATCCTGCTCCATTGGCGGCGCCCCATCGCCGGTCAGGCCGGGTACTCGAAGCGGGACACCGCCACCTCGCTCACCATGGGTCTCGGATCCCTGGTGGTGGCCGCGCTGCTGGCGCTGGTTCAACTGGCCTTCCTGTCGTTCTTCGAGCGCTTCGCGGTGGCGGATCTGGGCAGTCTCCTCGGGTCGGAGGACATTCCTGTCGCCGTGGGCGCGTGGGCGGCGCTCCTCGTTCTGACGGACCTCTGCTACTACGCCTTCCACCGCGTGCACCACGAGGTGAGGATCTTCTGGGCCTCCCACGTGCCGCACCACTCCTCGCAGCACTACAACCTGTCCACCGCGTTGCGGCAGTCATGGACACCCCTCACGGGCTGGGTCTTCTACGTGCCGCTCATGCTCCTGGGGTTCACCCCGGCGCAATGGGCGTTCGCATACTCGCTGAATCTGATCTACCAGTACTGGATCCACACCGAACGGATCGACCGGATGCCCCGGTGGTTCGAATACATCTTCAACACCCCGTCCCATCACCGGGTGCACCATGGGTCGAATCCGGCCTACCTCGACTGCAACTACGGCGGGATCCTGATCATCTGGGACCGGATGTTCGGGTCGTTCGTGCCCGAGCAGGAGCCGGTGACCTACGGCCTGACGCACAACATCGGTTCCTTCAACCCGGCCCGGGTCGCGTTCCAGGAGTTCGGAGTGGTGGCGCGGGACGTGTGGCGGGCCCCCAACTGGGGTGCCCGATGGCGCTATGCCTTCTCGTCCCCCGGCTGGGCCGGCTCGTCGTCGGGGGCGTCGGCCGGGGGCCTGGATGAATCGTCCGCCAGCACGTCCTGAGCCCCGGCCTGCAGGTCCGACACGGTGTCGTTGACGCTGTCGACGGTGTCGAGCGCCCGCTGGGACCACTTCAGTTTCGTGCGTGCGGTGGCCAACTCCGACTCGATGCGGTCCACATCCGCCTGGGCCGACGCCACCTCGGCCTCGGTCTTCTTCCGCAGGAACTCGGTGTTGTCCTTCACGACGGGGATGTTCGTGATCTTGTCCACCGCGGTGTCGGAGGTCTGCATGACCTTGAGTTTGGTCTGGGCGGAGCTCAACTCCGCTTCGAGCCGCTTGACGTCGGCATCGGCTTCGGACACGGCGGCGAGGGCTTTGGCCCGGGTGTTGTCGAAAGGCACCCCTCTACGGTATCCCCCACGCTGTCACTTCCGTCTGGCACCCTGGCCTGGTGGATCCGGCGACTCGCACGAACCTGTTGATCTTCGGTACCGGCCTGTTGGCCCTGGCCGCCCTCTGGCTCGTCATCCTGGGTCTGTCGGGGGGCGGGGTCCTTCAGGTGCTTGCGGGGGCCCTGTGTGCAGGCGGAGCCGTCGCGGTGTTCCGGGGGTATCTCAGGGGACGGGGGAGCTGACCACGGCATCTGTCCCATAGGGGTCCGGTTCCACATCGCGCCTCGGCGTGACGATGTTCGGCACGACCTTGTGGTCGACACCCCATTCGTCCAGCTTGGCCCGAAGCGTCTTCTCGGCGTCATCCAGAGTGTCCGCGACGACACGTCGCTCGGCCCACGCGAGCTCCCGTCGCCGCAGGGCGCGTTCGACCCGGGCCATGACCGCGTCGTCGGCCTCGAGCCCGAAACCGCGCCTGACCATCTCCGGGAGGTCCTTGCGGTAGTCGTGGGCGAAGGCCTCGAATGTGCCGGGAACGACATGGTCGGCGTTGAGCAGGTCCACCCCGGTCAACAGGAAGGTGAACAACGGCCAGTACCGCATGTCGGGCGGGACGCCCACGGGCCTGTCGTCCTCGGACAGCCACGCCGGACGCTGGATCGCCAGCCGGGGACCGAATTTCGGGATGGGATCGTTGCCGTGGGTCAGGAGGATCACGCGGGCCGAATCCCGCTCGTCGTCCGGCAGGGCCGCGAAGTCGGCGGGCGAGTCCACCTCGACCACGATGCCCTCGGGGTCCATCGACGCGGAGTCACGCAGCCAGTGGCGGCGCCACTTCGACGCGTAGGGAGACCCGACGAAGAGGGCCCGGTCGACCTCGAGGATGTCGTAGCCGGCAACCCCTTCCTTCTCGAAGACGTCCTGTGCCGCCTGGCTGCCCAGCGACTCGCCGAACAGCACGATGCGGGGGCGCCGGTCCTCGGGCATCGAACGGACCTTCCACGCCAGCGCCGTGAGCAGCGCCAGCGTGCCCTCCCACGCCGTCCCGACGCGGTCCAGTGACAGGAAGGACGGCCGCACCGAGTACTGGATGCACACCCCCGCGCAGTCCCCGCCGGTGAGGAATTCGACCGTCTCGACGGCCACGTAGTTGACGTAGCCGCTCCCGGTGGGGGAGTAGACGCAGATGACCTCCCGGTCGAAGGCTCCCATGCGCTCCAGCTCCGCCATGGCGAGGTAGGCGCGGGCGTTGGGACTGGGTGCCGACTCGTATCCGACGAAGACGCGGATCGGGTCCATGGCAGGCTCGCCCGTCACATCCGAGATCTCGTCGGCGGTCAGCGTCATGTTGACGAAGCGCCGGCCCTCCCGCCCGATCGTTCCCCAGTCGACCTGGCTGTTGGTACCGCCGCTGACCGTGGGCGACACGGGGCGCGACCGATAGGCCGGCTCGATCGCGCTTCCGGCGGTCTCGGTCATGTCGTTGACGTACGAGATGGTGCGCTCGATACCGATCGCTGCAGCGCCGAGGACGGTGGCGTGACCGATGAATCCGGCTGCCGGGGACAGTGAGGGGATCGCCCAGCGGACGGTGGAGGCGATCCCGCCCGCCAGGAGCGACTCGACGCGGGATCCCGCGTAGAGCGCCACCGACAGGCCGCCACCGACGATCATCGCCCTGACCGGTTGGACGAGGCTGGCGGGGCGCACCGGATCGCCGTACTGGTCGGTGTCGGCCGCGGTGTCCAACAGGCGCCGGCTGCGGAGGAAGTGGATCGCCGCACCGGTGCCGGCGCCGAGGGTCATCACGAGCGGCACGTTGACGGAGCCGGGTGTCTTGCTGCGGGTCAACGCGTCGAAGGCGCCGTCCATCCCCACCGCGAGGGCACCCGCGGCGGCGCCCGCGGCGCTGCGGTGCGCGGCAGTGCGGAGACCGGCCCGCCAGAGCGTCTCGTCGGGGCGCTGCCACAGGAGCCGTTCCAGCGCCATGCCCGCTGCCACCGCGGCGACGTCGGCGGCGAAGATGATGCCGCGTTTGGCGAGCGGTCGGCCCTCGAGCTTCTCGAAGTCCACGATCCGGTCGGCCACGGTCTCGAGGAAGGACTGCTGGGTCGTGGTCAGGCCGTAGTTGATGGCGCTGATCGTCCCGGTGACCCCCGCCTGCTGGATGGTGGTCCGGGGAAGCAGCGACTTGTCGAACGACGGTCCGATGCTGGCCATGCCATGCAACAGCCCGGCCGCCTCGACCGTGGAGACGTTGGTGCTGAGAAGTCGGCGGCCCACCGTGAGACCGCGGTCGACCCAAGGTCGCCAATCCATGCCGCCATTGTGCCCCAGGCCCGGTCGGGACGGGGCCCCACCCGCACCGAGTGAGGAGACCCGGGTCAGGGGGTGTGGCGGTCAGGCCTTCTGGACCAGTTCCACCAGAACCCCACCACAGTCCTTGGGGTGGACGAAGTTCACCAATGATC
>CAIWTL010000716.1 GCA_903915555.1 uncultured Micrococcales bacterium
ACGGCGGCTCTCGCCCACCGGGGTGCCCTCCTCGCCCCCGTTCCGGAGGTCGTCGCCGAGCGGGAGAAGCTCGCCGGCTGGTTGACGCAGCACGGGATCCCTTTCGCTCCCTCCCGCGCCAACTTCATCCTGCTCGGGCCACTGCCGGACTCACACGGGACGTTCGAGGCGCTGCGGGCCCGGGGAGTGCTGGTGAGGGAGAGTGCGGGTCCGGGTCACCTCCGTGTCAGTATCGGAACCCCCGACGAGAACGACGCCCTGCGCGAGGCGCTGCAGGACCTGATGGGAAGGACGCCATGAGCAGGACCGCGACGGTGGAGAGGGCGACGAAGGAGAGCCAGGTCTTCGTGTCCCTGGAGCTCGACGGGACAGGAGTCACCGACATCTCCACGGGCGTCCCCTTCTACGACCACATGATGTCCCAACTCGGAAAGCACGGCGGGTTCGATCTCACGATCCGAACCGTGGGCGATCTCGAGGTCGATGCCCACCACACGGTCGAGGACACGTCGCTCGCCTTCGGTCAGGCGCTGCGGGACTCCCTGGGCGACAAGGCGGGGCTCCGGCGGTACGGCGACGCCCTGGTGCCCCTCGACGAGGCGCTCGTGCAGAGCGCCGTCGACCTGTCCGGCCGGCCCTACCTGGTGCACGAGGAGCCCGAACTGGTCGAACTCATCGGCACGTACGACACGACCCTCACCCGGCATATCTGGGAGTCGATCGTGGCGACGGCGCAGATCACCCTGCACGTCCGTGTCCTGTCGGGCCGCAACGCGCACCACATCGTGGAGTCGCAGTTCAAGTCCGTCGCCCGTGCCCTGCGCACGGCCGTCGAGCAGGACTCTCGTGTCGTCGGGGTGCCGAGCACCAAGGGAACCCTCGGGTGACTCCCCTCCGGGTCGTCGTCTTCGACTACGGGTTCGGCAACGTCCGCTCCGCTCAGAACTCCCTCCTGCGGCTCGGCGCGCACGCTGCGATCTCCGCCGACCCGGCGGCGGCCCTGTCGTGCGACGGCCTCGTGGTTCCCGGCGTGGGTGCCTACGCAGCCTGCTCGGCCGGGCTGCGGTCGGCGGACGGCCCACGCATCATCCGGGACAGGGTCGGGCGCGGCGCACCCGTCCTCGGGGTGTGTGTCGGGATGCAGATCATGTTCACCGCGGGTGACGAGCACGGTGTGCGGTCCCCGGGCCTGGGGCTGTGGGAGGGGGACGTCACGCGACTGGACGCGCCGATCCTGCCGCACATGGGGTGGAACACGGTGCAGCCCCCGGAGAGCAGTCGCATGTTCTCCGGGGTGTCGGGGGAGCGCTTCTACTTCGTGCACTCCTACGCAGCCCACCGATGGGCCGGGGAGCCCGCCGCAGTGACGTGGAGCCACTACGGCGAGGACTTCCTGGCAGCGGTCGAGGCGGGACCGGTCTGGGCCACGCAGTTCCACCCGGAGAAGTCAGGGGAGGCCGGCCTGGCCGTCCTGGACAACTGGCTGGCGACCCTGCGCTAGATTCGCAGCAGCCGAGTGGAGGTGCGATGTCTGACCCGATCCCTGGTTGGTACCCGGATCCGGAGGAACCGAGCCGTCAGCGGTTCTGGGATGGCACACGGTGGACGGAGGCCCGCGCCTACCCGGTCGCGGCCGGGCTCGACGGGCTCCCCGGCCCTGCTCCCCAGGAAGAGGAGCGGGGCACCAACTGGGCTCTCGTGGTCGGACTGCTGGCGTTGCTCGGCGTGGTGCTGCTGGCGGTCTGGTTCTTCCTCCTCCGAGGAGGCTCCAGCGAGCCGGCGCCGGTGCCCACGACCGCGCCGACCGCGCCCACCGCGGTCCCGACGGCGCCCACCAAGAAGCCCACAGTGCCGCCCGTCACCCCCACCGCACCCCCGACGGCGCCGACCGTCCCGCCGACGCCTCCCACCGCGGTGCCCACGCCGTAGCCATCCGGGCTTAGGCTGGCGCGATGCACTACCTGCAACTGCTCCCCGCCGTCGACGTCGTGGACGGCAAGGCCGTCCGCCTGGTGCAGGGGGTCGCCGGCACGGAGACCGACTACGGGGACCCGGTCGAGGCCGCCCTGGCCTGGCAGGAGCAGGGGGCCGAGTGGATCCACCTCGTGGATCTGGACGCAGCCTTCGGTCGGGGCACCAACCGCGATCTCCTCGCGCGGGTGGTCGGCATGCTCGAGATCCAGGTGGAACTGTCGGGGGGGATCCGCGATGACGAGTCCCTCGCCGCCGCTCTCGCGACCGGATGTACCCGGGTCAATCTCGGCACGGCTGCGCTGGAACGTCCCGAGTGGTGCGCCCGGGTCATCGCCGAGCACGGTGACCGCATCGCCGTGGGTCTCGATGTGCGCGGTACGACTCTGGCCGCCCGCGGCTGGACGCAGGAGGGCGGCGAACTCTTCGAGACCCTCGCTCGTCTGGATACGGAGGGCTGTGCGCGCTACGTCGTGACCGACGTCTCGAAGGACGGAACCCTCAAGGGTCCCAACCTCGAACTGTTGCGCTCCGTCTGTCGGGCCACGGACCGGCCCGTCGTCGCCTCCGGCGGCGTCGGAAGTCTCGAGGACCTGCACTCCCTGGCGGCACTGGTGCCCGACGGTGTGGAGGGGGCGATCATCGGCAAGGCGCTGTACACCGGGGCGTTCACGCTGCCCGAGGCGCTCGTGGCGGTGGAGCCGCGGCAGAACTTCATGCCCCCCGACCTCTGACCGGGGACCCGGTCGGCCGGCCGCGCCGCCTACCCTGGAGTGGTGTCAGTCGCAGTACGTGTGATCCCGTGTCTCGATGTGGATGAGGGCCGCGTCGTCAAGGGCGTGAACTTCACGGGGTTGCGGGACGCCGGCGACCCGGTCGAACTCGCCGCGACGTACAGCGCCACGGGGGCCGATGAACTGGTCTTCCTCGACATCTCCGCCAGCCACTCGGGCCGCAGCACCATGGTCGACGTCGTGCGCCGCACCGCGGAACAGGTCTTCATCCCCCTGACGGTGGGGGGCGGCGTGCGGACCATCGCCGACTTCGACAGTCTGCTGCGGGCCGGGGCCGACAAGGTGGGGGTGAACACGGCTGCCATCGCGCGGCCGCAACTGCTCGCCGAGGCC
>CAIWTL010000717.1 GCA_903915555.1 uncultured Micrococcales bacterium
ATGGCCTCCTCGGCTGGCTGTCCGACTGGGCGGCCGCGGCGTGACGCCCGCCCGCGCCCCCGCGGGAGGAGGCGCGAGGCGAGTCTAGTGGCACACGTGCCGTGTTCCACTCCGGGGCAGCGGACGCGTGAGGTCCCACTGGTAGGGTCGGCGCCGATCCCCTGCGCTCACCGTCGACCTGTCTCTAGGGGGCCCACATGCCGTTCCTTCCCGCTGCCCGAGTCCGACTCGACGTCGGGCCCGCGGACGTCGGACGACGCCTGACGGTGCGCTACCGGGAGGGCGAGGGCCTGTCCCGCTCCGACAGCGAGGTCGTCGGCGTGCTGTACCGGTGGAGCGGGGGCATCAACGACGGGATCCTGCGCCTGCGGCGCCGCGACGGTGTCGAGGTCCCCGTCCGCGCCGACAGCATCATCGCGGCCCGGGTGGTCCCCCCCGAGCTCTCCGCCTACGCGATGATGCGCCTGTGCCAACAGGGCTGGCCCCCGCTCCACGAGCGGGATCTGGGTCCCTGGGTGATGCGGGCCTCCTGCGGGGCGACGGGGCGCGCCAACAGCGTCCGCGTCGCCGGGCTCCCGAAGGGAAGCCTGTCATCGGCGCTGCGGACGATCACGGAGTGGTACGCCGAGCACGACCTGCCCCCGCGATTGCAGGTCCCCATCCCCTCGGGCATGCGGGACGAACTGGACGCCGAGGGCTGGACCGGCCGACGGACGAGTCGGGTGATGGTCGCACCCGTATCGAAACTGCTCAATGCGACCCTCGAGGCGCAGGACCGTGGCGACCTCGACATCACAGTCGAGTCCGAGCCCAACTCACAGTTCTTCCACCTGACCGCGGGCTACGACCGCCACACGGCTCCCGAGTTCGAGCACGCGTATGCGGCCGTCCGCCCCGCGGCCTTCGTCTACTGCCGGGACAGCAAGGGGGAGCTGCTGGGCATCGGTCACGCCACGCTGCAGGAGACCTGGGCGGGCGCGACCACGGTGCAGACTGTGCCGCAGTCGCGGCGCCGGGGAATAGCCACTGCGGTCACTGCGGCCATGGCCCGCTGGGGGCAGGAGCAGGGAGCCAGCCACTGGTACCTGCAGTTGTTCATGGACAACACGGCCGCCCGGGGGTTCTACGAGCGGCTCGGGTTCGCCACACATCACGAGTACGAGTACCGGTGGCCCGGCGAGTTGGACCCCGCCGAGGTGTGGCCGGTGGACACCGACGAACTGCGGCAGCAGGTGGAGTGACTCCTCAGCGAGCAAGCCGCCGGTACCCCGACCGCCAGTACAGCAGAGCATCAGCGTCGGTACCGGGATGGGCGCTCTCGACCTCGCCGATGACGATCATGTGATCGCCCGCGGGGACCGTGTCGTAGGTGCGGCACTCCAACGTGACCAACGCCTGGTCGAGCAGCGCGATCCCGCGCGTGGACCTGTGGTGGGGGACGTCGTCCAACTGGCCTTGCAGGGGGCGTCCCGATGTGGCGAGCCACGCGGCGTGCGGCTGCGCGTCGGCCGCGAGCACCGACAGCGCCCAGTACTGCTGCCCCCGCAGCGCTTCCCAGAACCTGGCTGCCCGGTTGACCCCCACCAGGATGAGCGGCGGCTCCAGGGACACGGAGGCGATGGCATTGGCCGTCATCGCGTGGTCCTGACCGTCGGCGAGGCAGGTGACCACACCGACTCCGGTGGCGAAGGCCCCCAGCGAGCGCCGGAACTCCTCCTGGCTGACGGTCATGGGCGCGCCGGTCGCAGCCGGACGGGAAGGTTCGCGGCCATCGAGCCGACCACCACGCCACCGAACAGGTAGACGAGGGCGAGCGTGTTCGCGGCGATGACGATGTCCCCGCCGGGCGTCGGCAATGCGAGCAGGACGCTCACCACGACCCACCCGACGAAGAAGGCCACGCCCGCGCGGCGGGTCTGGAACGTGTGCACCAGAGCTCTGATGGTCACCACGCGCGTCGCGAAGGTCAGCACGAGTCCCACGGGCA
>CAIWTL010000718.1 GCA_903915555.1 uncultured Micrococcales bacterium
GTGCAGCGACTGCGACCCCGATGCGAACGGTTCCCACGTCGATGGCCATGCGCCCACGCTCCTGATCGGTCACGACAGTCCCGCCACGTACCCCTTCGCGGCGGTGAACGCGTCGGGGAGGCCACCCGCATCACTTCCCCCGCCCTGCGCCATGTCGTCTTTGCCCCCACCCCGGCCGTCCACTGCGGGTATCGCGGCGGCGAGCAGGGCCTTCGCCGACAAGCCCGCCTCCTGTGCACGGTCGTTGGCGGCGGCCACCAGCGAGACGCGACCGTCGGCCACCGACGCGCCCAGCAGGGCGACCGGGCGACTCTGGTCGGTCATGTTGCGGCCCCGCAGGACCATCTGACGCAGGTCACCGCCGGAGACGCCGTCCGGAGCCCGGAACGTCCACAACCGGAACTGGCCGATGTCCTCGCCGCTGCCCATGATCTCGGTGACCTGCGACATCAACTGCCCGCTGCGGATTCGTTCGAGTTCCCGCTCGGCGTCCTTGAGACGGGTCATCAACTGCTCGACCCGCTCCGGGAGCTCGTCCGGTCGGACCTTCGTCAACTGGGACAGCTGCGACACCAGGTGGTGCTCCCGGGCCAAGAATCGATAGGCGTCCGCGCCCACGAGAGCCTCGACGCGGCGCACCCCGGCTCCGATCGACGACTCCGACAGGAACTTCACGACCCCGAGTTGACCGCTGCGCGCCGCGTGAGTGCCACCGCACAACTCGTGGGCCCAGTCGCCCACCGAGACGACGCGGACCTCGTCGCCGTACTTCTCGCCGAAGAGGGCCATGGCTCCCATGGCGACGGCGTCCGCCTGCGGCATCACCTGAGCGGTGACGCGCAGGTCGTCCTGCAGGACGTCGTTCACGAGTGCCTCGGCGTCCGACAGAACACTCTCGGGCACCGCGGACGGGCTGGGGAAGTCGAACCGGAGCCGACCGGGCGCGTTCTCCGATCCCATCTGCGTGGCTGTGTCGCCCAACATCTCCCGAAAGGCTCGGTGGATCATGTGCGTCGCCGTGTGGGCCCGACTGATGGCCTGGCGGCGTTCGATGTCCACCACTCCTTGCGCCACCTCCCCCCGGGTCACCTGACCGCTGACGACCTCGCCGCGGTGCACGTACAGCCCGGGGACGGGGCTCTGGACGTCGTAGACCTCGATCTCGGAGCCGTCTGCCGTCACGATGCGGCCGTGGTCCCCCAGCTGTCCACCGCCCTCGGCGTAGAACGGGGTCCGATTCAGCATGACCTCGATCTGATCCCCCTGCTCGACGGCGGTGACGTCCTCACCCCCTCGCAGGAGACCGACCACGGTGCCTTCGGTCTCGATCTCGTCGTAGCCGGTGAAGTCGGAGGCACCCGAGCGGTCCAGGACAGCCTTGTAGGCAGTCACGGGGGTGACGCCCTCCTTGCGGGCACGCGCATCGGCCTTGGCGCGCTCCCGCTGCTCCGTCATGAGTCGGCGGAACCCCGCCTCGTCGACCGTCAGTCCCTTCTCGGCTGCCATCTCGAGGGTGAGTTCGATCGGGAACCCGTGGGTGTCGTGCAGCGCGAACGCCTTGTCGCCCGGCAACTGGGTACCGCCGCTGTCGCGTGTCTGGGTGACGGCCAGGTCGAAGACCTGGGCCCCGGCCTTCAAGGTCTGCAGGAATGCGGCTTCCTCACCGGCGGCGACAGACTCGATGCGGGGTTGTTCCCGCACGAGCTCGGGGTATTGGGGTGTCATCGACACCACGGTGGCGGCGATGAGTTGCTGCATTCCCGGATCCTGCGCTCCGAGCATGCGCATGTTCCGGATGACGCGGCGCATGAGACGACGCAGGACGTAGCCGCGACCCTCGTTGCCGGGCACGACCCCGTCGTTGATGAGGAAGGCGCACGTCCGGGCGTGGTCGGTGATGACCCGCAGGTACACGTCGTCCTGCGGATCGACTCCGTAGCTCTTCCCCGTCAGATCGGTCGCAACCTCCAGCACGGCCCGTGAGGTGTCGATCTCGTAGATGTTGTCGACGCCCTGCAGGAGAGCTGCCATCCGCTCCAGACCCATACCGGTGTCGATGTTCTTCGCCGGGAGGTCGCCGAGGATCTCGTAGCCCTCCTTCCCCGGTCCGCCGCCCCGAATGTTCTGCATGAACACCAGGTTCCAGACCTCGAGATAGCGGTCCTCGTCGACGACAGGTCCACCCTCGCGGCCGTACTCCGGGCCACGGTCGTAGTAGATCTCCGAACACGGGCCGCAGGGCCCCGGCACGCCCATCGACCAGAAGTTGTCCGCCTGGCCGCGCCGCTGGATGCGTTCCCTCGGCAGTCCCACCTTGTGGTGCCAGATGTCGGCGGCCTCGTCGTCGTCGAGGTACACCGTGGCCCACAGCCGTTGCGGGTCGAAGCCGTAGCCGCCCTCGTCCTGCGAGAGGGTGAGCAGTTCCCAGGCATACGGGATCGCCAGTTCCTTGAAGTAGTCACCGAAGGAGAAGTTGCCCGCCATCTGGAAGAACGACGCGTGACGGGTGGTCTTCCCCACCTCGTCGATGTCGAGGGTTCGCACGACCTTCTGCACGGAGGCCGCTCGAGGGTACGGGGCGGGCGCCTCGCCCAGGAAGTACGGCTTGAAGGGCACCATCCCGGCGTTGACGAACAGCAGTGTCGGATCGTCCAGCAGCAACGAAGCCGACGGGACGATGACATGCTCCCGGTCCTGGAAGAACGTCAGGAAGCGGGACCGAATCTCAGCTGAGTCCATCGGGCCATTCTGTCAGGTCCCGCCGGGAGGAGCCGCTCAGGAGGCGCGGCGACGGTAGCCGGACAGGAACCGCACCGGCGTCGCCGCTCCCGTCCGTGCCGCGCGCGGGGGTGGGGCATCGTCGTCGGCCAGAGGGTCGATGATCTCCGGAGCCGGTGCGCCGCCGGATATGCGCACGGTGGTGGACCGCGGAGTGAGGTCCACGAAGTCCTCCCGCTCGGCGTCCCGGATCCCTCGGTAGATGTCCGCGACCGTCCGGGTGATGGCGGCGGTATTGCCGGCGACCCCGCGCTCGCGCGCTCGGTCCAGGACACGCTGCCCGTGCCGATACACGTAGATGCCCCCTGCGGCACCGACACCCATCCACACCAGCCTGCTCATGCGTCGCCTCCCTCGTGGCCGCCACGTCGATGCAGGCAGTATGTCACTGACTGTCCTCGGGGCCCGCATGCCCCGAGAGCCACTCGACCACA
>CAIWTL010000719.1 GCA_903915555.1 uncultured Micrococcales bacterium
CGGTCACGATCCACCCCCGCTGCATCATCTGAGCGATCCAGACCGACATCGTCGGCATCAGGGAGGGATTGCGGCTCGGCGCGCACTGATCCCCCAGACCGACCGTCCCGTGCGCCCACGCCACCACCTTGCGCTCGCCGTCCTGCGGCGCGGTGGGCACCCACACCATCCCTCCCGCGACCCGTCTCACGCCGTCGACGCCCGTGGTGACGTAGAGGATCCGCGTCGCGGTTCCCCCGTCGACGTCCCACTGCGGCGCCGCGCCGGATCGGATGATCGTCCCCGGATCACCGTCGATGGTCTGCGGCGGGGTGTAGAAGGCGTCGAGGGGTTCCTGTTCCTCGACCGCCCGCCACTGCTCGAACCAGTACACCCCCGCGATGGCGAGGGGAACGACGACCACGATGGTCAGCAGGACCGCAAGGACGCAGCGTAGAGCTCGCACCCTCTCGTTGTAGCGCAGGCAGCCCTATTGTGGGCGCTGATGAGCACTTCCACCGCGACCCCGGCCGGGCCTCACGTCCGGCGACAGCGCGGATACATGAAGCTCATGTCGGCGGGCTTCGGTATCGGGTCGTTCCTGTTCGGACTCGGCGCCGTGTGGGCGATGACCGGTAACTCCGTCCGCACCGCCAACATCATCTTCGCCGCGGGCGCCGTCTTCTTCACGTTCGCCGCCTTCGTGCAACTGATCTCGTCCGCCGGGAGCCTGCCGGACGGTCCGCAGGTGATCCGGCGCGCGGTCGTCGACCCGGACATCGTCAGCGCCGTCATCCAGTTCATCGGCACCCTGTTCTTCAACGTGATGACGATCCGATCGGTGGTGCTGCCGATGTCGGAGTACGAGGCGGTCTGGCGGCCCGACGTCTACGGATCGCTCTGCTTCCTGGTCTCGTCATGGATCGCATGGCACCCCATCGCGCGCTTGCGGCGCCTTGACCTGATCATGGACCGCTCCCGCGTCATCCTCTGGGCCAACATGCTCGGCTCGATCTTCTTCGGCATCTCGGCATGGGGGTCGAAACTGATCCTGCCCGGGACGTTCGAGAACTCGCTGTGGGCCAACCTCGGTACGCTGCTGGGCGCCATCGGATTCCTCGTCGCCGCCGTGCTGCTGTGGCCCCCACGTCAGGCTCGTACGTGAGCGGCCGGGATCGGGACCCCGACGGCCGACCGAGGAACGCCCGCCCCAGGGACGGCTTGGGCAGGCCGCTCGACCACGCCGCCGCCGGTGTCCCCCCGGTCCCGGACGATCTTCACCTGGATGGCCCGACAACCCTCGCCACGGCTCAGGAACTCCTCGACTCGGGAGCACCGTTCCAGGCCCATGAGGTGCTCGAGGCCCGCTGGAAGACGTGCCCGGCGGGGGAACGCTCCTACTGGCAGGGCCTGGCCCAGGCGGCCGTTGCCCTCACCCATCTGCGCCGCGGCAACACCGTGGGGGCCCGTCGCCTCGCCGACCGGGCGGCCGGGCACCTGTCGGGCTGCGAGGTGCCCGGTGGCAGCCCCGGGATGGGGGACGTCCTGGCGCAGTTGGCCGCCATCGCGGCCGGCCGGGACGACGGCCTGCGGGTGTTGCCGTGAGCGCGCCGGCCACCCCCTATCTGGTCGCGGAGAGCGTGACGGTCCGCCGCGGGACGCGCCTGATCCTCGACGACGTGTCACTCGGGGTCCACGTCGGTGACCGCATCGGGATCGTGGGACGCAACGGTGGCGGGAAGACCACGTTGTTGCGCACTCTGGCCGGGCTGGTCGTCCCGGACGACGGTCGGGTCCTGCGCACGGGAGGGACCACCGTCGGACTGGTGAGCCAGACGGACGACCTGCCCGGTACCACCGTCCGCGACGCGCTGGTCGGGGATGCTGCGGACCACGAGTGGGCCTCCGACCCCGCAGTCCGCGACGTCATGGCAGGTCTGCTGGGTGATGTGGATGCGTCCTTCTACCGGGACGGCCTGCAGACCCCCATCGCCGCCATGTCGGGTGGTGAACTCCGGCGCCTGGCCCTGAGCGCGGCACTCATCCGTCGCCCGGACGTGCTCATGCTCGATGAGCCGACCAACCATCTCGACCTGGAGTCGGTCGCGTGGCTCGCCGCGCACCTGTCGCAGTGGCCCGTCGGGCGGCGGGCCCTGGTCGTCGTGACCCACGACCGGTGGCTGCTGGACCGGGTCACCGATCGCACCTGGGAGGTCGTGGGGGGCTCTGTCGATGCCTACGAGGGGGGTTACGCGGCCTATGTGCTGGCCAAGGCCGAGCGACAGCGGCGGGAGGCGGCCTCCGCGGCGAAGCGCCGCAACCTGTTGCGCAAGGAACTCGCGTGGTTGCAGCGGGGGGCACCGGCCCGGACGTCGAAGCCGCGGTTCCGGGTCGACGCCGCCGAGACCCTGATCGCCGATGAGCCACCCCCACGCGACTCACTCGCCCTGCACCGCGTCGCGTCGGCGAGGCTCGGCAAGACCGTGATCGACCTGGAGGACGTCACCGTGGCACCGGCGGAGGATGTGGATCCCGTCCTGCGCGGCCAGGAGTTCCGGCTCGGTCCGGGAGAGCGCATCGGTCTGCTGGGACCCAACGGCGCGGGCAAGACGACCCTGCTGAGGCTGCTGTTGGGGGGACCGGGCGTACCACCCGTCGAAGGGTTCGTCCGCCGTGGCAAGACCGTCGTTCCCGCCGTGCTCGGCCAGCAACTGTCCGATGTGGATGCCGATGACCGGGTGCTGCCCTGGCTGCGGCGGGGCGGCGACCACATGGTGGTGACCACCGGCGACGATCTGACCGCCTCGCAGTTGCTGGAGATGTTCGGCTTCACCGGTGACGCGCCGCACAAACTACTCGGCGACCTGTCGGGCGGCGAGCGTCGGCGACTGCAACTGCTGCGCATCCTGCTGGACGGCCCCAATCTGCTCATGCTCGACGAACCGACGAACGATCTCGACATCGAGACCCTCACGGTCCTGGAGGACCTCCTCGACACCTGGCCCGGGTGTCTGGTCGTCGTGTCCCACGACCGGTACTTCCTCGAGCGGGTGACCGATGACATCCACGCGATGCCGGGCGACGGCACCCTGCGACACCTGCCCCGAGGTGTCGACGAGTACCTCGCGCTGCGCAGCGACACGGTCCCGGCCGCCCCGCGTCCGACGGACACAGCGTCCGCGTCGGACGGCCCGACCGCCGAGGACCTACGGCAGGCTCGCAAGGCGATGACCCGCGTCGAGCGCCAACTCGAGAAGTTGGCGGCGGAGCGGACGCGCCTGCACGAGGCTCTCGCCGACGCCGCCACCGACCCCGACCGCCTCATCCCGTTGGGCCAGGAGTTGGCGGCGTTGGAAGAGCGGGAGCGGGACCTGGAGGCCGAATGGCTCACCGCAGCCGAACGGACCGAGGGCTGATCCGGTCGCCTCCGCGCTGAAGCCGCCTACGATGGGCGGAACCGACGATCGGAGACCCCATGCAGGCCGTCCACCATGAGGTGTTGATCGTGGGCGGTGGATTCGGCGGGTACTACGCGGCGCACGACCTCACCCATCACGGCGTCCCCGTCGCTGTCGTCGACACGACAGGGGAGCAGACCTTCCAGCCGCTGTTGTACCAGGCGGCGACCGGCCTGTTGGAGCCCGACGACCTGGACTTCCCTCTCAGCAGCATGGCCGACGTCACCTCCATCGCCGACCGGGTCACCCATGTCGACCTGGGGACCATGACGGTGACGACGCAGCAGGGGATCGAGATCACGACCGACCATCTCGTCCTCGCGACGGGAGCCCACGTGGACTTCTTCGGTGTCGCCGGCGCCGCCGACCACGCCCTCCCGCTGTACACCGGACCCGACGCCCGCGCCATCAAGCGGCGTATCCAGCAGGCGGTGTTCCACGGCGAGGGCCCCATCCACGCGGTGGTGGTGGGAGCGGGCGCGACCGGCGTCGAGGTCACCGGGGCCCTGGTGGACGTGTTCCATGATGTGCTGCCGCGGTCCTTCCCCCAGTTCACGGACCGGACGGTGCAGATCCACATCGTGGACCGGGCCACCGAGCCACTCAGCGCCATGTCCGCCCGCAGCAGCCGATTCGCGGAGAAGACCCTCTCCGACGCGGGCGTCGTCCTGCATCTCGGACGCACCGTGTCCCGCGTCGACGCCACATCGGTTCTGCTGGACGACGGAACAACCCTCCAGTCCGACATCACGATCTGGGCGGGTGGTCTCAGTGTCGGCGGCCCCACCGTCGACCCCGAGCCGCAGCGCGGCCACGGCGGACGCATCGTGGTCGAG
>CAIWTL010000720.1 GCA_903915555.1 uncultured Micrococcales bacterium
CGACCTGGGCCAGCATGTCCGCGCGTACCTGCTGCAGTTTGGGCAGCACGTCGTCGACGGCGACGGTGACGATCTGGTTGTCACCCAGCCAGACGTGCATCTGCCGCGGCATCGGATGACCGAGTCGGTGCAACTGTTCGCTGTATGCCGCCAGTTGCAGCAGAGCGCCGGGCTTGGCGCTGCGCGCGAGCTTGGTGTCGTAGACCTCGTAGCCGTCGGGGCCGTTGATGATGAAGTCCGCGTGACCGCGGAAGTGTTCGTCGAAGAAGCAGGCCTGGTAGATGACGTCGGCGCCGCTACTGAGCGCCGAGGCGGTGTCAGCGGCTGCCTGACGTAGGGCCTCGCGCGTATTGCGGGGCTGGGCGATCTCGACGACGGTCGTGTGCTTCTGCTTCAGCGACTCGAGTACGCGCCTTTCGTGCAGGTCGCCATGCTCGCCGGCGAGTTCGGCCATGCCTTGCGCCTCGGCCGGCTCCACGTGCAGGATGCCCGCCGCTTTCGCCAGGTCCATGGAGGTGCGATGGTCGCAGTCCATGCGTGCCACCAGATCCGTCGCGCTGTAGACCCATCCCCCGTCGAGCAACTGCATACCTGTCGGCCTCCTTGTTTCGATTCGTAGCCCTGGCGATTGTTGACTGTGGACTCCGAGCAGGGACGAAGCCTGCCGGCGCAACACCACTATCGCGCGGAGGTCCGACACAACACCCACCGTCGCGTCGAGCCGTCAGGCATCTGGTCGGCTCCCGGTGCCGAACAGCCCGGGAATCGATCGTTCCACTGACGGCTCACGCTCGGTGGACCAGCGGAGTAGCCCCTGCCTATTGGGGTTCTTGCCCCACTTCGAGCCGTTCGCTGAAGAAGTCCAGCACCTGCTCCAGTGCGACCCGTGTGGGTGAACCCTCGGCGTCCGAGTAGTCCTCGGTCAGCACCGAGTGCGCTGCCTTCTTGTAGCCCCACGGGTTCCCGGGGGACGAGTCGATCTCGACGCCGATGAATCCATCACCAAGTTCGCGGCGCAGGGTCTCGAAGCGTTCGGCCGGGACGGACCTGTCGCCGGTGAACCGCAATCCGATCACGCAGGCTCCGTCTGCCACGCGGCCCTTCACGGCGGCCATGTCGGCATCGGACAGGCCCACCGCGGCGCGGGTCTTGGCGTTCACGCCGAACGGCAGCGCGGGTTGACTGAGGACTGGCGCGACGACCACAGGGTCGATCATCATCGCCAGCGCGAAGCCGCCGGTCAGGCACATGCCCACGGCGCCGACGCCGGGCCCGCCGCATCGCCTATGTTCCTCGGCCGCCAGCGCGCGCAGCCACTTGGTGACGGGACTGCTCTTGTTGGTGCCCAGGATCGTGAACTCCCGGCTGACACAGGCCTTGGCCATGGACGACGCGAGATAGCCGGCAGACGGCGGCTTGCCGGCGGTGCCGAACAGGTCGGGCAGCACGGCGGTCATGCCCCGTTCGGCGACCTTGCGTCCGAACGCCGCCACCAGCGGGGTGATGCCGGGGATCTCGTGGATCACGATCACCGCCGGACCGGATCCCATCCGGTAGACGGTGCGGGTCTGGCCCAGCACCGTGACCTCGTCGCGGGTGTAGCCGGTGAGCGCGTCGGCGTAGGAGTCTGTCGTCACAGGGGGATGCTAGCGACCGAAAGCATGCAGCGACTGCCACATGAGCGGCGCGGAGGACGGCGCGGAGGACGCCGCGGCCGGCCACACCGAACGCGACAGTCCCGGGTTCGTGTCGGAGTTTCCGGCGACGGTGGAGGCATCCCCTACCGCCGCCGAGTGGTGGAGGTCGTGTCGTCCTCAGCGTGATGCGTGGCGCCTCGCCATCGTCGACGGGCGGCCCTTCCCGGGTCGCGAGGTTCTCGTCACCTACTGCACGTAGGCAGCCCATGCTGCGATGTCGAAGCCGGGCGCCTCTCGCCCACACCGAGGGGATCGCGATGATGTCGGCGCGGCCCACCTCGAGGACACCGGCGGCCTCGGGGAACCTGACATCGGCGCAGGCCAGCAGGCCGACCCGGCCGATCTCGGTGTTGAACACCGGGATGTCGTCTCCGGCCGTGGCCCATGACTGCATCGACTCGTCGAGGTGCGTCTGCCGGTACCGTCGATGATCATTCCGGAAGGGTCGAGCAGCAGCACGCTGTGGAACAACTGGTCACCGTCCCGCTCGACATGACTGCCGACGACATGGCTCTGGGTGCGCACGGCGAAGTTCGTCAACGCCTGGGTCGTCGGGCCTGCCTCAGCCTCCGCCCAGGCTTTGGACGTCGTGGGCCTGCATGCTGGCGAAGGTGTCGATCGGCGCGCGCAGGAACGTGAGGTCGCCGCGGACCGACCTCCTGAGGTCTCCGCCAATCCGCCGACCGTTATCCGGCGGATCAGGACCCGACGGTGTCGCAGCGCCGCTCCACCCGGTACAACGGAGAGTATGCGACTCGTCACCCCTCGGCTGATCGTGCCTGTGCTGTTGGCCGCGCTCGTCGCCGCCGCGCTGGCCACGGCGCTCGTGCGACCCGCCACCGCTGCCGTGAGTGTTCCGGCACCCTCCTCGTCCGCCACCCCGGCCTGCTCCGCCACCGAGCCGACTCTCAGCGTCGGCGCTCGCGCCAAGTACCTGTGGCACCGATTGCGGACGGCCGGATACTCGGCGCCCGCCGCGGCCGGCGTCATTGCTGTCCTCGACACCTGGACCGCCGTCAGTCCGGTGGCCGTCAGCGGCGATCGGGTCCGCAAGGGACTCGCCCTGTGGGGAACCGTTCGGTGGGCCGCCTACGCAAACTCGCTCGAGGGCGGCAACCGCTGGTCTCTGGCGGCGCAGACGTCCCACCTGCTGGCCGAGATGGAGAGCGGCTACAACGGGTTCCCGGCCGCGCGGGTGAAGAACACCGGCCGCGTCGCCACAGCGGCTCTGGCATTCGACGCCGCCTTCGCGGCCACGCCGAGCGACCCGTCGCGCGTGAGCTCACCTCTCACCAGCAAGGGCGCCGGTTGGCTGGCGCGACTGTCGCCCGTCACCCTCAACGCAACGCCGTCGGACAACGGCACCTACGGCATCGTCGTCGGGTGCGTCCCGGCCGCCGCCTCGCTCGACATCTGCCCCCCGGTCACGCCCGACTTCAAGGAGTCCTTCGCGAACCACACCGGCTTCACATGGTCGGAGATGTCCGGCAACGCCAAGTTGGTGTCGCGCTGCGTGTACGCCAACTTCCCGCGCATCACCCTTCACGGCACCTACAACGGTCACATGCCGACCTGGAGTCAGGCGATCGACTTCATGATGCCCGCCGGATGCACCACCACGTCCTCCAGCTCCTACACCAACAGCAAAGCGGACCTCGCGCTCGGGACCCGGCTGACGCGGTACCTGATAGATCGGTACGACCCGCTGAACATCGACTACGTCATCTGGCAGGACCGGTTGCGCAACCCGGTGGAGCGTGGCGAGAACACCTGGATCCCCATCACCGACTGGCGCCAGGACAACTACAACAACGGCAACTGCACCAACACCCACTACGACCACATCCACATGAGCGTCGACTCCGACGTCGTCGCGGCCTGGGTCCGCCAGCGAGCACGGGAACACCTGCCCGAGCACATGCAGGTCGCCGGGACCGTCCACCACGACTGACCACCGCAACGGTGGGCAGCATCCCTTCACGCCGAGGCGCGCCGGGTCTCGTCGGAGGTCGGCATGGACACGCCCGCGCCCAACTTCTCGCACGCCAGGGATGACGCGATCACGGCCCACCCTGTCGCGGCCGCCAGAGTGTCGCCGCCCGCCAGGCGCGCAGCAAGATTGCCCACGAAACAGTCACCCGCGCCCGTGGTGTCGACGACAGTGGTGGCTCGCGCCGGCACGAGCGTCATTCCCTCCTCGTCGACGATCGCGGCTCCCGTGGAACCGAGCGTCACCACCGTCGACCGAGCCCCCCGACCCAGGGCACCGACCATGTCGACGACGCGGTCGAGGTCGGCGGTCGCGGCCGACGGATCACCCACGGCGAACATGGCCAACTCCGTCTCGTTGACCACCAAGACCTCAGGCTCGTGCAGCAGTTCGGGCGGACAGGACTCCGCGGGCGCCGCGTTCAGAAGGATTCGCGCCCCCGCCTCTCGGGCGATTTCCATGGCTTCCTGAACCGCATCCATCCGCACGCCGAACTGAAGGATCACCACATCGGAAGTCCCCAGATCCACCTGCCGCAGCGGCTCCGCGCTGATCATCGCGTTGGCACCCAGAACCGGCACGATCGTGTTGTCCACACCGGGTACCACGGTGATCAGCGCGACGCCGGTCGTGGTCGAGCCGACTTGCGAAACATGACTCAGGTCCAGGTCCTCGGCCTCGAGGAATCCTCGCGCGAACCGGCCGAAGTCATCGTCGGCCAGACAACCCACCAGGACGGTGTCAGCGCCCGCCCGGGACGCAGCCACCGACTGGTTGGCACCCTTACCACCGGGCACCCGGGTGAGACCCGACGCCAGGACGGTCTCTCCCGGATGGGGGAAGCGCGGGGCCGTGGCAACCAGATCGACATTGATGCTTCCCAGCACGACGACACGGCTGCGCCCGATCTCCACAACGCGACTATGTCGCAATCACCCCGGGTTCGCGCCTCCTACCGAGAGGTCACTCGAGCGCAGGGGTGTCGGTGTGGGTGATGCCGGTGGGGCTGGTCCAGGTGCGGGTCGGCCCGTCAGCGTCGGGGTTGTCGGTGTCGTGGGTGACGCGCCATCTGGTGTGTGTCTTGAGCCGGTGGTGGCGGCGGCATAGCGGTTGGAGGTTGTCCGGGACGGTCTGGCCGCGGGGGAAGGCCACGATGTGGTCCAGATCGGTGACGGTCGACCGGCAGCCGGGCATACGGCAGTGCGGGTCGCGGGCTCGCACGAGGCGGGCGACCGCGGCCGTGGGGCGGTAGGTGCCGGGGCTGGTGGCCACGACCCGGGCACCAGCGTCGCTGGTGTGGGTGATCCAGGCCCGCCACTTCCGGTCCCCCGCCAGCGCTCGGGCCACGTCAGCGGGTATCGGTCCGCAGCCGGGCACCTGGCCGGGGTTCTCGGCCAGGCCGAGCAGGGTGGCGGCGTCGATGACGACTGCGACCTCACTGCCGGCACTCCCGGCCGCCGAGACCGCGCCAGACTCGGTGCCCGCCACCGGGTCAGACCCGGGCCCCGGATTTGGGAGGGGTGGGGGTCCCAGGAGGAGGTCGGTGAACACGTCCGCGCGGCGCTGGTCCAGGCTGCGCCGGCCATGTTGGTCGGGGTGGGTGTCGTCGGGGTCATCGGATGGCGCGGGCACCCCAGCGGCGATGGCGGTCAACCGCCGGTAGATACGGGTGGCGACATCATCAGCCAGATCCGCGGAGATCGTCGCGGCTCCGTGGCCGTGTAGCCGCAGCCGCACGCCGCGACCCCGGTGCGCGTCCTTACGCCGGACGGCCAGGTCCAGATCCAGGCCCGCGGCGATCGTCTTGGCCTGAGCGCGCAGATCGGTGGCTGTCCAATCCCGCAACCCGCGACGGCGGCGCTCACGCACCCGATCCAGTACGGCGTCGATGACCTGCTGCCGCGCCGTCGGGGGCAGATGCCGCAGGTCCGACACCAACACCTGGGCATGCCAGCCGATCATCAGGCCCTGGGCCACCGCGAACCGCAGTCTGGGTAGGGCGTGGACCCGCCGCAGGGTGGTCAGGCGGTGCCGGGCACTGCCCGGGGACACCCGCAACGCCGTAGCCAGATCTTCGACCGCCGGGTCGGTGATGGTTCCC
>CAIWTL010000721.1 GCA_903915555.1 uncultured Micrococcales bacterium
CAGGATGAGTCCCGACCGGCGAGATGTGACCAACAGCAGGATCAGCCACACCAGGGTCGCTGCGGCCGTGACGAGGAACACCAGCATGGCCGGTTCCGACGCCTGGGAGCGAGCGACGAGCGAGGTGGCGAACGGGAACAGACACAAGGTCGCGAGGAAGCCGGCGTTGAGCCACAACTGGGTGCGGTCGACGCCCTTCAGATGCCGGAAGATCTCGCGGTGGCGCCGCCACGCGAAGTACAGGACGACGAACGACAGGAGATGCGCCGGCACGAACCACACGTGCTCACCGATCCACACCGAGACCACCGCGTCCGGGTCACCAGCGGCCTGGGACGGCAGGTCGGCCAGATGCCCAACCAGATCGGCGATGAGGAGGGTGGCGACGACACCGACGAGGGCATCCGAGAACCACGCCAGGCGGGCGCCCGCGAGCCTGCCCGTGTCACCCGTGCCCGGGAGTCCGACCCTCGTCCCCATCACATCATCCTTCCCTGGGTAAATCCTGGCCCGCCAGGGCGCCCGTGTCCCGCCCTCCGAGTGAAAGGTGATGTCGCGACCGGGCCTTCTCGTCAGCGCACGAGCAACGATCGGCCCCCTCCAGCAGTGTCACGGTGGCGCAGTCGGCAAGCAGACGTCCGCGACGGGTCAGCCGTCACCGGTCCCCGAGCGGTCCGAGGACGCCCCGGTGGGTGATGACCGGCGCCCGCGGCATGGGCTCGTCGCTCATCAGCCTGGCGCGAGTCGTCACCCGGGCACCAGCGGCAGTGATGCGCAAGGGACGGGTTCACCGGGGATCTCGGTCTCGGCGGTGAGGACGACACCGACTCCCGCGGACACCGCCGTCACGTACAGGTGGGTGAGGTCCGGGCCGCCGAAACAGACGCTGCTGACGAAGTCGGCCGCAATGGGGTGGCTGGCGACGAGGTCACCGGCCGCCGACCAGCACTCGATCGAGGCACCGGGGCCGGTGGCCACCCACATCTGTCCCACGGCGTCGATGGCGATCCCGTCGGCGTGCCCCGTCGGGGAGGTCGCCACAACACGAGGCCCACCGGGCAGCCCTGCCTGCCAGAGCTGACCGGTCGAGAAGTCCGCCACGATCAGTGATCCGTCGGCGTCCGCCGCGATCCCGTTGGGCCAGGTCGGGCCCTCCCACCACCGCCAGTCGTCGCCGTCGTCGGCGAGCCGACCGACAGCCCCTGGCGTGGGCACGTCCTGCCTCGTCGGCCGGAAGGTGAGCACCCCCACGTAGAGGGCGCCGTCCCGGTCGGCGCCCAGGTCGTTGAGTCCGGTACCGAAAGCGGGCCGCGGTCGCACCACGGTCCCACTTCGGACCTCCACCAGGTCACGGCCGGAGGCGACCAGGTCACCGGCCAGGGTCACGGCCAGGCCACCGATGCCGCGCCGATCGAGGAGGAAGGACTCGGCCACCTCCAGCGAGGCAGTCAGCCGGTGGACCCCGCCCCCGGCGACATCGGCCACCCACAGCGACCCGTCGAACCACGTGGGACCCTCGGGGAACGCCAGTCCGATCGGGGACACGCCCCACCGGAACTCGGCCGTCATGCCGGGTCCAGCAGAGTCAGAGTGACCCGGTCGGCCAGCAGTCGGCCGGCCCGGGTGAGACGCCACCGGTCCCCCGCCCGCTCCAGCAGCCCCTGCTCAGTGAGTCCCCGGACCGCGGCGCCCGCCCCGAGGGCCGTGGGATCGAAGCCTTCCGCCAGGCGCACCGCCAGCATGACCTCCTCGGTACGACGCTGCTCGGCCTCGAGGATCTCCTGACCGTCCCGGGGATCCTCGCCCGTGGACAGTGCCGCGATCCAGCGGGTGGGGTGTCGCACGTTCCACCAGCGCACCCCTGCCACGTGGCTGTGGGCGCCGGGTCCCACGCCCCACCAGTCGTCACCGCTCCAGTAGCCGATGTTGTGACGGCACTCGTGACCGGGGACCGCCCAGTTGGAGATCTCGTACCAGGGCAGCCCCGCGGCGGCGAGGAGGTCATCGGCGATCTCGTACCGGGCAGCTGCCTCGTCGTCGTCCGGCGCCGCGACGGTGCCCGAGGCGACTCTGCGGGCCAGCGCTGTACCGGCCTCCACCTTCAGCGCGTAAGCCGAGACGTGGGTGATCCCCGTGTCGACGGCGGTCCGGACCGTGTCCCGCCACGAGTCGTCGGTCTCCCCGGGAGTGCCGTAGATCAGGTCGAGGCTCACTCGGTCGAAGCCGGCCGGGGCGGCCATCCTCGCCGCCCGCACCGCGCCGTCACGCCGATGTCGGCGATCCAGCACGTCCAGAACCGCAGGGTCGGCACTCTGCATACCGATCGACAGTCGGTTGACCCCGGCCGTCAGCAGGTCGTCGAGCAGGCCGGGGGTGATGTTCTCCGGATTGGCCTCGACCGTCACCTCGGCGTCCTCGCTCAACCCGAAGTGAGCCGCGATGGAGTCCAGCACCGCTGCCAGGTCCGTCACGGGCAGCAGAGTGGGCGTGCCGCCCCCGAAGAAGACCGACGAGACGGGTCGCGGATCCCCGTCCAGCGCACGGCGCGCGGCCACGACCTCCGCCACCGCCGCGCCCCGCCATTGCGACTGGGAGCCACGTCCCTCCTCGCCGGGGATGTAGGTGTTGAAGTCGCAGTACCCGCAACGGCTGGCGCAGTACGGGACATGCACGTAGAAACGCAGCGCCGGCCGGTGGTTCACCCCACCAGCCCGTCCGAGGGACAGGAGGGGGGCGACCACCGGCCGGCGCGTCGAAGGTGTGCCGTCGGCGAAGCGGTCAGTTGCCGCCGCTGTAGATGTCGTCGACGAGACCCGAGAAGTGCTCCTCCACGACCTTCCGCTTCACCTTGAGGCTCGGCGTCAGGAACCCGTCGTCGACGGTGAGCTCCTGCGGGATGACGCGGAACTGCTTGATCGTCTCCCACTTGTTCAGCTCACCGTTGAGGGCGTTGACGCCTTCCTGGATCGTGGCGATCACGGCAGGGTCTTTGGCCATGTCGGCGATGCTCTCACCGGTCTTGCCGTTGGCGTCGGCCCACTGCTTCGCGGCATCCGGGTCGAGCGCCACCAGCGCACTGGCGAAGTTGCGCTCGTTGGCGATGATGACGACCTGCCCGGCGATCGGGCAGTGCGCCTTGAACATGGCCTCGATGGCGCCGGGGGCGATGTACTTGCCACCGGAGGTCTTGACGAGGTCCTTCTTCCGGTCGGTGATCTTGAGACGACCACCCTCGTCGATGACCCCGATATCGCCGGTCGCGAACCAACGGTTGGGGCCGGGGGGCTGGTCGCCGAAGACCTCGGCGTTGGCCTCCGGGCGATTGCGGTACTCGAGCATGACACCGCCACCGCGGACCATGATCTCGCCGTCCTCGGCGATCCGGACCTCGGTGCCCGGCAGAGGCTGGCCGACCGTGCCGATCTGGATGTTGCCGGGCCGGTTGATCGTGGTGCCCGCGGAGGTCTCGGTGAGGCCGTAGCCCTCGAGGATGGTCAGTCCGACGATGTCGAACCACTCGTTGATGTCGCGCGACAGGGCGGCCGAGCCGGAGATGAAGTACTTGAGGTTGCCACCCATGCGAGCGCGGACCTTCGAGTACACGAGTTTGTCGGCCATGCCGAGTTGGGCACCGAGCAGGCCACCCGTGCTCTCCCCCGCTGCCCGCTTCTCACGAGCCGTGCGCCCGACCTTGAAGGCCCAGTTGAAGAGGGACTCCTTGATGCCACCGTCCTCCTTGACCTGACGGTTGACACCCGCGTAGACCTTCTCGAAGATCCGCGGCACGGCAGCCATGAAGTCCGGCTTGACGACCGGCAGGTTGTTGATGATCTCCGGGACGCGACCATCCACGGCAGTGGGGAACCCGATCTGGAACTGCGCGGCCATCAGGACCTTGCCGAACGAGTGGGCCATCGGCAGCCAGAGGAACTGCAACCAGTCCTCCTGGATGGTGTTCAGTCCGTCGAGCGCCGCACCCTCATAGCACCAGTTGCTGTGGGTCAGTTCCACGCCCTTGGGCTTCCCGGTCGTCCCAGAGGTGTAGATCAGGGTCGCCAGCTTGTCGGGACCGGTCTGGTCCACGCGCTCCTGGATGAGGTTCGCGTTCTTCGCGATCTCCGCCTCACCCTTCTCGCACAGCTGCGCCCAACTGAGGACCTTCTCGCCGTCACCCTCGCCGTCTATGAGGACGATGTGGTGCACCGAGTCGACATTCTTGGCCTTGTCCGCCTGGGTCTGGTCCTCGGCGATGAGGATCTTGGAGTTCGAGTCGGTCAGGATGAACTCGACATCCTCGTCACCGGTACTCGGGTACACCGTGGTCGTCGCGCCGCCCGACAGCATGATCGCCATGTCGGCGAAGATCCACTCGAGGCGGGTGTTGCTGGCGATCGCCACACGAGATCGGAAGAGCACACGTCTGAACTCCAGTCA
>CAIWTL010000722.1 GCA_903915555.1 uncultured Micrococcales bacterium
ACGGGTGATTTCGCGGACCTCAAGGTGACGGTGTCGCAGACGAAGAACCTGGTCAACCAGGTCGTTCGTATCTCCTGGGAGGGAGGCAAGCCCACGAGGCCTGACTTCGGAAATCTCGGTGTCAACTACCTGCAGATCATGCAGTGCTGGGGTGGCACAGCCGAGGAGGGCCCGCCTCGCGAGCAGTGCATTTTCGGTTCCCAGAAGGCCGGTAATGGTGGGCAAAACACCAACTCGCGCCAGATGACCACCGCGGGTCTTGTCGACCCACTGGAAGGCAAGTACAAGGAATTCCAGTTTGACGACCTTTCCTATGTTCCCTTCGTTTCGTGGACGGGCAAGACGACCACGGGCAACAAGTCGGAGTTCTTTGATCGCTACACGTCGAATGAGAGCAATCACAATCGCATTCGTGGCGATGGAACCGGCGAAGACTTCTTCGAGGTGCAGACCGGGGTCGAGTCCCCGGGCCTAGGTTGCGGTCAATCACGTGATGGTGAGAGCCCGCTGTGCTGGCTCGTGGTCGTCCCTCGGGGCGAGTATGAAGTCGATGGCACTCGCCGGGGCCTTTCCAACAATGACGTTTTGGACACCTCCCCTCTCTTGGCATCAAATTGGCAGCACCGCATTGTCTTTCCCTTGGACTTCCAGCCGGTAGGGGCTGCGTGCTCCATCACTGCCACAGAGACACCCCTTCTCGGGACGGATCGCGTAATCGAGGCGATTAGTCGCTGGCAACCGTCGTGGTGCGCGGGAGACCTCGGCAACTTCAGCTACACCGTCCTTTCTGACCTTGAGGCGCGCGAGAAGCTCAAGACCGATCAGCCGGGTATGAGCTTCGTGAGTTTCGGCGTGCCCGAGGAGGAGGCGCCCCGCCCCCTCGTCTACGCACCGGTGGCGCTCTCTGGGCTCACTGTTGCCTTCAACGTCGAGAGCCAGTCATCGACGTTGGCTCCCGAGGCGATACGGCTGCGCGATGGGGAGCGCATGAGGGGCATTAAGTTGACGCCGCGCCTCCTGGCCAAGCTCCTCACCCAGTCCTACCGCTACGACGCGGCACCGGTGCCCGACAAGGTCGAGAAGAACCCGTACGACCTTACGCAGGATCCCGACTTCCTCAAGCTCAATCCGCAGTTCGAGGGCCTGCGTTTCCCAGGCTTGGGGCACATCGTCACTACGCTCGGAGAGACCGACTCGGCTCGCCTCGTCTGGGATTACATCTGGTCGGACCCCGAAGCCCGTGAATGGGTCAAGGGGAAGGCCGACCCGTGGGGCATGGAAATCAACCCCGCCTACAAGCGTCAGTCCTATCCCCGGTCGGACTTCCCCCGCACGGACAACACGTGCGTCACGTACAGCGATCGTGAGGTAGCCCTGTGCACCTTCGATCTCTTCCCCTTCTCCGGCGATCTCTACGCAGCCTCTCGGGCCGCGAGTCGCGGTGACACCTTGTCCACGGGCACCTGGGATCCCAATGCATCGCCGCCGGCATACAAGAAGACGCCGCCCCAAGAGCCTGGTCGGCGCGCCATGGTGGTCATCTCCGACTCGCCTCTGACGACCCGCTTTTCCCTGAGCCCCGCCCTGATGCGCAATGCGAGTGGCGAGTTCGTGGCGCCGACGGCCGAGTCGATCCGGGCTGCTGCGGCCAAGGCCAAGCCGACGGGCGTGCCCGGTGTGGTCCAGCCTGATCCTGGGGCCAAGGTGGCCGGGGCCTACCCGCTCACGTCGTTCACCTACGCCGCGACGGCACCGGGCGCCCTCACCGAGGAGGCCGCGCAGGCCTACGCCGGCGCGCTGGAGTACATCGCAGGTCCCGGTCAGGTGCTCGGCGACTCAGCGGGTGAATTGCCCTTCGGTTACGCACCGCTGACTGACGCCGAGCGTGAGGCGACTCGAGCTGCTGCGACCGCGATCGTCGAACGAGTGGGCGAGAAGCCGAATCCGGCCCCCGAGCCCGAGCCCTCCCCGGATCCCGATGCAGGTGGCGGAAACGGCGGAGGGATCCCGACGGATTCAGGTGGTACAGGCACGACCACCACTGACACGTCCTATACGGACACTACGTATACCGACACCACGTACACCGACACCACGATCACGGATACCACGGCGACCGACCCAGTAGTCGAGGAGACGGCGGTGGAAGAGTCCACGGTGGAAGAGACCGTCGCGGAGGAGTCCACGACAGATGTCGCGGTCGCGGCTGTCCCAGCAGCCACTCTCGCTCTCACCCCGGACAACCCCGTCGGAGCCATCCGATATCTAGCCGTCCTCTTGCTCATCGCAGGAGGCGCCGCCCTGCTCGTCGCCGCTGTCCTTATGCAGCGCGCCCGAGCCACTCAGACCCCCGCCGCGAACCCGCGTCGGGCACCGCAGGAAAGAGGAGCACCCTAACCATGCGAAAGTCCCTCATTGCAGCCGCCGCAGGCGCGGGCGTGCTCAGCCTCGCGCTGGCCACCCTGCCGCTCGCCCAGGCGGATCCGATCGGCCCCCCCCAGTACCGTGAACTTGCGGGCATGGGTTCCGATACCACCCAGACACTCATGAACGCCCTCGCCGAGATCGTCACCATCAACGGCACCAAGGTCATCGGTTCCTACGATGCGATCGGCTCGGCGACAGTCGCTACCAAGTCGACGCCCGGGTGCGCGGCCGTGCCTCGCGCCAATGGATCCTCTGCCGGCCGCGATGCCCTGCTCAAGTCACTTCAGGCCAATGATGGCTGCCTGCAGTTTGCTCGTTCATCCTCGTCGCGCGGCACGTTCACGAGCACGCCGTCCATGACGTGGATCCCCTTCGCGACCGACGCGCTTACCTTCGCCGTGCGTGGTGATGGCGATGTGCCGCGTGAATTGAGCAAGGCCCAGAT